>JACDCN010000099.1 GCA_013817555.1 Actinomycetota bacterium | reverse complement strand
GGCGAGCACATGGCGCATGCCTACCACGCGGAGTTTGGGCTTCCGACCACGTCCGTGCGCCCGTTCAACGTCTATGGGCCGGGACAGATCGGCGGAGGGGCGATCCGCGCGTTCATCGAAGGCGCCCTGGCGGGACGCGATCTCACGATCCACGGCGACGGCTCGCAGATTCGCGCCTGGTGCTACGTCGACGACATGGTCGATGGCGCGCTTCTCGCACTCGAGCATCCGAGCGCCGTCGGCGAGAGCTTCAACATCGGGAACGCGCGCTCCGCGGTCACGATCCATGACCTCGCCGGGCGGATCAAGCGCTTGACCGGGTGCTCAGGGGAGATCGCGTTCCAGCCGCTCCACTACATGGATGTCGAGCTCAGGATCCCGAACATCGACAAGGCGCGCACCCTTCTCGGGTTCGAAGCGAAGGTCGACCTCGATGAAGGGCTCGAGCGCACGATCGCGTGGTATCGGGAGAAGCTCGGGGCTCCCGCCAGCGCAGCGTGAGCGACCCGATCAGGCTGGCGCGACCCGATGTCGGCACGGCCGAGCTCGCCGCCCTGGGTGAGGTGATCGAGAGCGGCCAGCTCACGATGGGCCCGAAGGTGGCCGAGTTCGAGACTTCGCTAGCCCAAGCGGTTGGCACCGCACACGCAGCAGTTGTCTCGTCCGGCACCGCGGCGCTCCACCTCGCGCTGCTCGCGCTCGAGATCGGTCCGGGCGACGAGGTGATCGTCCCCGCCTACACGTTCCCGGCGACCGCCAACGTCGTCGAGCTCTGTGGTGCGCGGGCGGTTCTCGTCGACGTCGATCCGGACACGTTCCTCGTCGATCCCAGCGCTGTGGCCGCCGCCGTGACGCCGCGCACTCGAGCGGTCATGGCGGTTCATCTCTTCGGACGTCCGGTCGAGTGGGAGGCGCTGCAGACGTCGGTGCCCCAGGAGATCGTGCTTCTCGAGGACGCCGCCGGCGCGTTGGGAGCCCGGTATCGGGGCACTCCGTGCGGCGCGCTCGGGGTCGCCGGGTGCCTCTCTTTCCACCCGCGGAAGATCGTGACAACCGGCGAGGGCGGCGCTGTGACGACGGACGAGGCCGCACTGGACGAAGCGGTGCGGCGGCTCCGCCATCACGGCTGGGCGACGCTCGGCGACATGCCATCGCCGGGCTTCAACTACAGGCTCCCCGACCTCTTGTGTGCAGTAGGGATCCCGCAGCTCGCGCGGTTGGAGGAGCTGCTGGCGGCCCGGGAGCGCGTAGCAGGCTGGTACACCGAGCGGCTCGAGTCGCTGCTGCTGACGCCGTCCGCGGCCGAGGGCGACCGCCACGGCTGGCAGGCCTACGTCGTCCAGCTCGAGCGGCGCGATGAGGCGCTGGCTGGGCTGCGTGAGGAAGGCATCGAGGCCCAGATCGGGACGTGGGCGCTGCATCGACTCGACCCCTATCGCGCGCAAGGTCCGTTTCCGGGAGCCGACCAAGCGTTCGAGCGCGCGCTCGCGCTGCCGTTCGCGACGACGACGACGGAGGACGAGGTCGAGCGAGTGGTTGCCGTGCTCGCCCGCTTCGTGTGATTTGACAAGGCGAGGTCGTGAGTAAATAATCACTTCCTACGATGGTGAAGACGCTGAGACAGACGGCAGAGCAACGGCGCGAAGCCGTGCTCGAGGCCGCGCGCGGCGAGTTCGCGCGCCACGGCTTGCACAGCGCCTCGACGGACGTGATCGCGCGCCTGGCCGGAATCTCGCAGCCGTACCTCTTCAGGCTCTTCGGCTCGAAGAAGGAGCTCTTTCTGGCAGTCAACGACGCCTGCTTCGCCGAGACCCTCGACGTCTTCCGTGATGCCGCGTCCGGAAAATCCGGCGGGGACGCGCTGCGCGCCATCGGCGATGCCTACAGGGGATTGATCGAGAGTGATCGCACGATGCTTCAGGGCCAGCTCCAGTCGTACGCCGCCTCCGTCGAGGATGACGACGTGCGTGAAAGCACCGCGCGCGGCTACGGCCGGCTCGTTGATTACGTCGAGACCGTCTCAGGCGCCGACCGCCAGACGATCGCGATGTTCTTCGCGACGGGGATGCTCTTGAACGTCCTCGCGGCGATGCAGTACTCGATCGGCGACGACCCGCGCCACTCCTGGGTCGCGCGCCTTGCAGAGGGCTGTAACGACGCCAAGTAACTCGTTTTTTTCACTCTCGTATGAGTGAGCAATCACTACATCGTTACCAGAATGACACCGGAAGAAGGACGAGATGAGAGCCAGCTGCAAGCTTCGGAAGGCTGAGGCACGTGTCCGCGAGTCCGACGTCCTCGTCGCGCAGGCGGAAGCGGCATGAAGCTCGCGCGTGTGTTCTCCACTGGGCCGCTTGCTTCCGCGAGTGCCCGGCATCCCTGGCGGGTAGTTGGGGCCTGGATCGCAGTCTTCGTCCTAGCTGTCGTTGCAATCGTCACGCTGCTCGGGGACGGCCTCAGCACCGACGACGCGCCGACGAACAACCCTGAGTCCGAGCGAGCGATCGCTGCTCAGATACAGGCGTTCCCGCCCGATCCGCGTCGCATGCCGAGCAGCGACATCGTGGTCATACACTCGGATCAGCACACGGTGGACTCCCCGGAGTTCGAGTCGTTTGTCCGGACGCTCGTCGTCGAGAGCGATGTGCTCGCGCTCTCGCGGGCGCATACCTATCTGGAAGGGAATACGGCGCTTGTCTCCGCCGACCGTCGGGCCACGATTGTTCCGCTCGGGATCCCGGACGAGGGCGAAGCGGAGGCGGTGATTGAGGCGGTCGAGAGAGCCGACGAAGACGCCGCCTTCTCGGTCGCGGTCACTGGCGATCAGACGCTCGACTACGACTTCAATCTGCTCTCGCAGGAGGATCTCGAGAAGGGCGAGCTCCAGTTCGGGCTTCCGGCTGCGCTCATCATCCTTCTGCTCGTGTTCGGAGCGGTCGTTGCCGGGCTCATTCCGCTCCTGATGGCGATCGTGTCGATCGTCGTCGCGCTCGGGCTTACCGCTCTCCTCGCGCAGCCCTTCGAGCTCTCGATCTTCATCGTGAACATGCTCACCGGGATGGGGCTGGCGCTGGGAATCGACTACTCGTTGTTCGTAGTCTCTCGCTATCGCGAGGAGCGCGGGCGTGGCCACGAGCAGTTCGACGCGATCGCGGCTTCCGGACTGACCGCGAGCCGGGCGGTGCTGTTCAGCGGTACCGCGTTCGTGGTCGCGATGTTCGGCATGCTGCTCGTGCCCAACTCGATCATGCGGAGCCTCGCGGTTGGCGCGATCCTCGTCGGCATCGTCTCGGTGGTCGCGGCTCTCACGCTTCTCCCCGCGCTGCTCGGGTTACTCGGAGACCGTGTCAACGCGCTGCGGATTCCGATCGTCGGCCGGCGCACGCTCGAGTCAGCGGGGGGCGAGGGTCGCTTCTGGGGGGCGATCGTCCGGAGTGTGCTTCGGCGTCCGGTGCTGAGTCTCGTCCTCTCATTGGGTGTGCTCGTGGCTCTGGCGCTACCGATTCTCGCGATGAACGTCGGCACCAGCGGGGTGTCCGCGTTGCCCGACCGGTTCTCCTCCAAACAGGGCTTCCTGGCATTGGAACGCAACTTCCCGGGGTCGACGACCGACCCCGTGGAAATCGTCGTCTCGAGCGACTCCAGCGACTCGTCGCGTGCCGAGGCATCGGCGGCGCTCGATCGTCTCCGCACCATGCTCGCCGGCGATCCTCGTTTCGGCACGGGCGAGATTCGACTCGCTGAGAGCGGCGACGTCTCGGTCGCGTCGGTGCCCGTCGCGGGCGATCCGTCGAGCTCAGAAGCTGTCGCCGCGGTGCGAGAGCTCCGCTCCGAGCTCGTGCCCCAAGCGTTCGAGGGAACCGATGCGGAGGTGCTCGTCGGGGGCACCACGTCCGAGAACATCGACTACTTCGCCTCGGTGATCGATCCGGCCCCGCTGGTGATCGCGTTCGTGCTCTTGTTGACGTTCCTGCTCCTGACCGTCGTCTTCCGTTCGGTCGTCGTCGCCGCGACGGCGGTAGCGCTGAACCTATTGTCGGTGGGGGCCGCGTACGGACTGCTCGTCCTCGTATTCCAGTACGGGATCGCAGCAGACCTTCTCGGCTTTCAGGAGACCGACACAATCGAAGCCTGGGTGCCGCTTTTCCTTTTCTCCGTGCTTTTCGGACTCTCGATGGACTACCAGGTGTTCCTACTCTCCAGAATCAGGGAGCGCTACGACGAGACTCGCGACACCACGGACGCTGTGACCTTCGGCGTCGGGTCAACGGCCCGAATCATCACAGGAGCGGCGCTGATCATCGTCGCGGTCTTCTCCGGCTTCGCCCGCGGCGACCTGATCATGTTCCAGCAGATGGGCTTCGGGGTCGCGGTCGCGCTCTTGATCGATGCGACGATCATCCGCTCGGTGTTGCTCCCGAGCGCCATGCGCTTGCTCGGGCGGTGGAACTGGTACCTGCCTAGCTGGCTCGAATGGCTGCCGCGGCTGCAGGTCGAGGGGTCCTATCAGGGGTCAGCCGGCACCCAAACCCCTCTTGAGCCGAGCCGGAACTAGCAACGAATCAGAGCCAATCCATCCCCAAGGACATGTCCAGGGTCAGACCCTGGACATGTCCTGAGCGGCCGACGAGGGTGGGGATGACGCCGCGCCTGAGAGCCGCTGGTACGGTCGGTCGGTGCCGAGAGAGGACGCTCCCCGCTACGGGCCTCCCGACGCGCTCCGCTCCCCGCGCTACGCGGGAGTAAAGACGTTCGCGCGCTGTCCGCTCGTCGAGAGCCCTGTCGACGTCGATGTCGCGGTTCTCGGAATCCCGTTCGACACAGCCACCACGAACCGCCCCGGCGCGCGCTTCGGGCCCGAGGCGATCCGGTCCGCCTCGATCGCGCTCCGCCCGTACAACCCCGCGCAGGACGCGCAGGTTTTCGGACGCCTGTCCGTCGCCGACCTGGGTGACGTCTCGGTGACACCCGGTAACGCCGAGAGGACGGTCTCTCAGATCGCCGAGCAGCTCGAGCCGATCGTCCGCACGGGTGCAAGAACGCTCTGCCTTGGGGGAGACCACCTGGTCGTGCTCGGAGAGCTTCGCGCGCACGCGGCGGTGCACGGACCGCTCGGCCTCGTCCTGCTCGACGCCCACGCGGACGTGTGGGACGTCTACGTCGGCGAGCGCTACTACCACGGCTCACCCTTTCGTCGAGCGCTGGAGGAGGGCCTGCTCGATCCGGGTCGCTCGCTGCTCGCCGGCATGCGCGGCTCGCTCTACGGTCCGGAGGACGTCGGGATGCCGACCGATCTCGGCTTCGCGGTCATCTCGTGCGACGAGCTCGTCGCGCTTGATTACGAGGAGTACGGGGCGCGGGTACGCGAGCGGGTCGGCGACGGGCCGCTGTTCCTCTCCTTCGACATCGACGTGCTCGATCCCGCTTTCGCGCCCGGGACGGGAACGCCCGAGGTCGGGGGCCTGACGACGCGGGAGGCGCTCGGCTATTTGCGTGCACTGCGCGGACTCCGCTTCTCGGGCTACGACGTCGTCGAGGTGAGCCAGCCCTACGACGGGCCCGGCCAGCCGACAGCCGTCGCCGCCGCGAACGTCGCGTTCGAGCTTCTGACCCTGGACGTCCTCACCGGATAGACGCCGAATGAGTCGTCAAGTCCGGATCGTGGGAACGCTCGTTCTCACCGCGCTCGCCGTCGCCTATCTAGCCTGGAAGATCGAGCTCGGGACCACGCTCGACGTGCTCGCCGAGACCGAGGTTGCGTGGTTTGCCGCTGCCGTGGCGATCATGGTTCTCACGGTTCCCGTGCTCGCCGCGCGCTGGGGCTGGCTCCTGCGCGCGCAACGAATCGAAGAGGGCCTCGCTTGGCTTACCCGCGCCTACTTCGTCGCCTACACCGCCGGCCAGATCCTGCCGACCTCGCTGGGGGGCGACGCGGTTCGCATTGTCGAGACCGCCCGCAGGCACGGGGGTCAGACGGCTGTGGCGACCGGAACCGTGGTGCTGGAGCGGGGGCTCGGTGGCGCTGCGACCGTTTTGCTCGGCGCGATCGCATTCGTGCTCTCGATCGGACGCTTCGACGTGAGCGCGTACGTCTGGCTGGAAGGGGCCTTCGTCTTCGGGACGATCCTCCTCACGTTCCTCTTCTTCGCGCGTTCAGCGCGCCCGCTTCTCCGCCTGACGGCGCCCTGGCTCGAACGCGTTCGCCTCGACCGGCTTCTGCGCGCCTTCTACGAGAGCGTCCACCACTACCGCGGCCGGCCGCGGCTGCTGCTCGGCGTGTTCGCCGTCACGTTCGCGGTTCAGACGGTGCGAGTCCTCGCGATTTGGGCTACGGCGAGAGCAGTGGGGATCGAGCTCGAGGTGCTCGTTTACTACGTCATGGGCCCGCTGCTCTTTCTCGTGCTGCTCGTGCCTTTCACACTGAACGGGATCGCAGTACGCGAGGCGTTCTTCGTCAGCTTCCTCGGCAGTCTCGGCGTGGGCGCCGAGCAGGCCTTCGCCGCCGGGTTCCTGTTCTTCCTCGTGACGCTGATCATGGCGCTGCCCGGCGCGGCGGTTCTCCTCTGGGAAGGGTTGCGCGGTGGGACACGGAGTTCGTCTCAGAATGTACGCCCGTCGCGAGGCGGATGATGGACGTCGTGAGGCAAGGACGCAGGGAGCGTTCATATCCGCTGGATATGGGCGCGACTGAGGACGCAGCATCACGACGTCCAGCGCCGCATCGCGACATGGCCGTTCGTTCTGAGACGAACTCGATACCGCGGGTCGAGCATGGCTGATGTGACTGACGTCTCGGTTGTTGTCGTCACCTACGACGCGCTTCCGTGGGTCGAGCAGTGCCTGGCGAGCGTGCGCGGCGTCCCGACTGTCGTCGTCGACAACGGCTCGAGGGACGGGACGGTCGGGTTCGTGCGCGAGCGCTTTCCCGACATCGACGTGATCGAGTCCGAGAACCTCGGCCTCGCAGCCGGGTGGAACACCGGAATTCGGGGGACGGACAGCCGCTACGTGCTCCTCTTGAACGCCGATGCCTGGCTCGTCGGAGACGCGCTCAGCCGGTTGGTCGACTTCGCCGACTCACGCCTGAAGGCGGCGTTCGTGGGGCCGCGTCTCTCGAACCCGGACGGAACGCTGCAACGATCCGTCCGCGGCTTCCCGACGCTCTGGAGGCTGGCGACCGAGTACCTCGGTCTGCGCAAGCTCGCGCCGCGTTTGCAGGCGCTGAATGGCTATTACGCGGGCGGCTTCGATCACGACGAGACACGTGACGTCGAGTCCGTCATGGGAGCGTGCATGCTCGTCCGACGCGCCGCCATCGCCGAGGCGGGACTGGCGGACGAGAGCTTCTTCCTGTTCAGCGAAGAAACCGACTGGCACTTCCGAGCCTGGCAGGCGGGGTGGGAGGTCGTCTTCTTCCCCGACGCCGAGTGCGTC
>JACDCN010000098.1 GCA_013817555.1 Actinomycetota bacterium | reverse complement strand
GCGCACACATTTCATGCCTCCAGTGCCAGGCACAGTTAGCGCGGTCCTACCAACTGATTGGCCGCACGCTGACCTCCTAGACGTACTGCCTCTTCAGGCTGCAGCCGCTCGCGACGAGGAGAGCTTCGGCGTGTGGGTGATCATCGAGTGGGAGTCGAAGACTCTGGTCGGCGATATCGGCTTTATCGGGCCGCCGGGAGACGACAGAGCGGTCGAGATCGGCTACAGCGTGATCCCAGATCGGCCGGGTCGCGGGTACCGAAGCAGCAAGCGCCCCTCGTCGATTGGGCGCTCCGACAGCCACGGGTGGGCTCGGTCGTCGCCGGTTGCGAGAAGGAGAATCTGCCGTCAATCCGCGTGCTCGAACGCATTGGTTTCGTCCTCACCAGCGAGAGCGACGGCCAACTCCGTTGGCAGCTCGAAACGGCCCATGACGATCAGGGCTGAGGCTGACAGCCGTAACGACTGCCAGGCGATTCTGAAACACATTTCTTGTTCGGGAACAGCCCGTACTTGCGCGCCACGATCCGGTTCCGTGTCCGTGGGAATGTCCGGCGTCATTCGCGTCCATGAGCTGCGTGGCGGCGACGGCGTCGGCGATCGCGAGGAGCTCGGGATCGTGGCGCAGCAGGTTGAGCACCTCGAGATTGAGCGAGAGCTTTCGCTTGCCGTAGTTCAGGGAGCGATCCCCTGCCGCTCGAGGTCCGCACGCAGTGCACTCAGCGCCCGGTGAAAGCGCATCTTTGCTGCCACCTCGCTCACCTTCAGTGCGCTCGCGATATCGAAGAAGGAGGAGCCTCGTAGAAGCCTCATCGCGATCACCTGCCGGTGGCTGGGCGCGAGTCGCGAGATCGCCTCGCGAAGCGCCCGGGAGACGTCTGGGCCGTAGTCGGGAGCGGGTATCTCATCGAGGAAGTCGTCAAGAGGCACGCCGTTAGAGGAGTGTCGCCGGCGCCGCGTCTCGTCGGCGAAGCGCCGCTGCGCGATCGTGTAGAGCCAGGCGAGCATCGAGGCGGGACGCAAATCTCCGCGCGAAAGTGCCGCGGCCGCGTCGGCGAATACCTCTTGAGCGAGATCCTCCGCCCGATCGGCGTCACGAGTCCTTCGGTGAAGGTAGCGATAGATCTGCGCATGGTGTCGCCGGAAGGCCAATTCGGCGAGGCCTTCCACCTACTTCCCTTGTCGCGCTGCGACGGGGAAGGTAACGGGCTTTAGGGACGGCAGGTCCATCACCCACTGGGCTGAAGTTGCCCGCTGCCCAGCGTAGCCCCCGGTGTCGATCGGCACTAGTGTCCGGGCGAGACATGTCCCGAAGAGCGTCTAGGCAAACGAGTCGAACTATGTGACCCTTCTTGGAGGGGCCGGGTGTCCCGTGAGCAAGCGCCCGGCGTTCGGCTCGCCGCCCGGCCCCCTGTGACGAATCAGTTCTTCGCGAGCGACATCCGAGAGTGATGTCTGGGTGCTCTCGAAACCGCATCGAGTCGAGGCACCAGACCGAAGCTGTGTGGAACGAGGCTGATCGCCCTGCGACACGAGGACCTCAACCAGCGCCGTCGTTTGACGTAGCCGGCTGAGCCTGATGCACGCGCTCTCTCTCGTCGTGCTGTACGTACGCGCCGGCTCGCCGAAGTTCGAGCTCGCCGCCGTGCGGTTGCTCGCACGGCTCGCCATGGAGGGTCGCGAGGTGCGTCTCAACGAGATGCAGCTGGCCGCGACTGCGCTCGCGCGCTTGCGAGGCTCGAAGCACGATCGGGCCAAGAAGACGCCGCTCCGACTCCTCTAACAGACCGCGGCCGGCCGGGCTCGCAGGCGGGGTGGCGAGTTATTGGCGAGTAATTGGCGACCTCGCCACGCCACCCTACGGACGTTCCGATGCGTACTACACGAGCAGCCGTGGAACTCGACCCGAGTCCGCCCCTTAGCCTACTTCGCCGGTTGGGCAGCGCGCCAACGGTCCGCTTCAACGCGATCCCGAGGACCCGTGGAGCCGCTCACCCGAGGGGGTCTACCGCAGTTGTTCCCGTAACGACCATCGCGATGACCCTCGCGCTTGGCGTCGCGACGTATGGAGTGGAGACCGATCGGAAGAGCGTCGCGATGATCGGCCTTACTGCGACGGCCGGGGTCGCGGCTGCGATCGCGGTCAGCGCAAGGAAATCGATTCGTGCACAAAACGAGCTGCACGTCGCCAACGAGGAGCTACGCCAGAGGAACGCTGACCTCCAAGCGTTCCAGCTCGCCCTCGAGCAGGGATTCGGTGTGATCGACGAGCGGACGCAGGGGCGCCTGACAGAGCTCGTGGAGGACGTCGGTGACGAGCTCGCGGCACTCGTCGACGACGCGCTCGACGACGCCGCCGGGAACGCGTAATGGAGCTCAACCAGCACCGCCGATCCCGACGCCCGACCGCACTCGGCGCCGCGGGCTCGAGTTACGTCAGCCCGCGCAGCGAGTCATGTGCCAGACCGTACGCCAAGCGCCTCCGCAGCGGCAGCCAGGCCGACGTTCCGCGCCTTGCCCGACTTCACGGCATCAACGAGCGCGACGTTAACCGCTGTCGTCAGCGCCATGTATTGGGCGATATCCATGCGCTCACTCCCGCGCCGCCACGCACGCACCTGTGCAGGAGTAGCGCCCAGCGCCTCGGCTGCGTCGCTCTCGCTCTCCCATCCGAAGAGCCGGAAGGCGGCTTCGAGCAAGGGCACCGCTCCGAGGCGCTTCTTCCTGCCGGCTTTCTTTCTTTCCGGCGTGCCCGGGTGCTCATCGGGATCTGGGACGGTGCCGGAATCGGCGAATACGACTCCCTGAATGTCCTCGAGCGGAATGCGCAGGAACGACGCGATGCGCATCACCTCATGGAACGGGGGTCGCCCCACGCGACCGAGCTCCCAGCCCTCGATCGTGCCGGCACTGATGCCGACGATCTTCCCGAGTCTGGCGCGCGAATAGCCCGCCGCCTCGCGGCGATCCTGCAGCAGTCGCGCAAGAGCTGTCTGCTCGAGAGTCACCGTTGTACTCGTCTCACGTCTGTGGATCAACCGCCATCGCAGCATATCCCGTCTGATCTGCGGGACTTCATTCTTGCCGTCCTTCCGACGTATTACAGTTCTTATGCTGCTATGGTTTATTGCCGCCGATCCACGGAAGAGAAGGCTCAGTGAGCTGCGAGATCAATGGCCTCCAGGCGCTCTGGCCGCAGGAGGAGGACGTCGTGCCGATGACATCCGCGACGAGGATCTCCGCCTCGACAGCGAACGGCGACCGGGCGCAGGGCGACGGGGCGGTCCATCCTCGGCCAGCTCGGCCGCCCCGTCTGACCGCTGCCGACTTCACGCCCGAGCGCATGCTCCGGCCTTCGGCGCAGCTACCGGCCGACGGCTGGCGCCGCGCGCTCTATCTCCTCTCAGCCGGGGTGATCTCGATCTCGCCAAGCGTGGCCGAGCTCCGTCAGCGCGAGCTCGTCACACAAGTCAAGACACCAATCAAGGGCTGTCGCAAGGTTGCATTCATCTCGCGCAAGGGCGGCGTCGGCAAGACGACGACATGCCTTCTGGCGGGCCACACGTTCGCCTTCTACCGCGGAGACCGGGTCGTCGCGCTCGACGCTAGCCCGGACGCCGGAACGCTTGGGTACCGGCTGCGACGCGAGACCGCCGAGACGGTTGCGACGCTCCTTCGCGATCACGAGCTGATCGGCAGGTACGCCGACGTTCGCGCTTACAGCTCCCAGGCGTCCAGCCGGCTCGAGGTGATCGCCGGCGACGAACGTTCCGAGATCGCAAACGCGATCGGAAGTGCAGCCGTCGAGCAGGCAGTCGGTCTGCTCGAGCACCACTACAACCTCGTTTGCCTCGATACCGCCCCAGGTGTGCTCGGCTCGGCAGCGCAGGGCGTTCTCCAAGCTGCCGACCAGCTCGTAATCGTCAGCGCGACAAGTCTCGACGGCGCACGGGCCGCCAGCTCGACGTTCGACTGGCTCGAAGAGCACGGCCACGGAGGTCTCGCGTCATCCGCGGTCACGGCCCTGAACGGGGTCAGGGCGGCGCAAGGCGGCGTCGACGTGCGCCGGATCGAAGAGCACTTCGCCTCCCGCTGCCGGGCGTGTGTCCGCACCCCGTGGGATTCCCATCTCGAGACGGGCGCCGAGGTCGCGCTCGAGGAGCTGCGGCCCGACACGCGTCAGGCGTTCCTAGAGCTCGCCGCGGCCATTGCCCGCGGCTTCACCGAACCACCACAAAGGAGGGCGTGACCATGTTGCTCCTCTCGACTCTCATCGTCGCCGCCACCGGCGTCGGGGGAAAGCCGGACCCGAACGGACTGCCGGGCACCTCGGCGCTCCAGAGCCTCATCTCGGGCGTCGCCTTCTGGGCGTTGCTCGCCGCCCTGGCGGGCCTATTGATCTCGGCGGCAGTGTGGGCGCTCTCGTCGCACTCCGGCAACTACCAGCACGCGTCGATGGGCCGGCGCGGAACGCTCATCTCTGCCCTCGCTGCCTTCCTCGTGGGTGCGGCACCGGCGATCGTCGCGTTCTTCGAGGATCTCGGCCGGACCGTCCAGTAGTCATGCCCGGGCGCGATGTCAGCATCCCGGTTCTCGGTCGCGAACGTCGAAGCCAGAGCCTTGTCCTGGCGTGCATCGTTGCCGCTCTAGCACTGCTCGCGATCGGAATGGCGATCGGGAGTCGCATTGCGCCCCAGGAGTCAACCCCGCCCGCGGCCACTACGAGCTCTCCAGCCGACGTGGGCGAGCGCTCCGCCCCGGGCAGGCGAACGCACGCACCAACGACTCGGACGCGCGCGGGGGCCGTCGCAGCGGCAGCTCGATCGATAACGGAGTTCGACGGTGACGTCCTGCTCGAGCCGGCGCGTCTTCGTGCGGTCGTCGAGCGCATCGCCTCCGCCGCGTCACGAGCACAGCTGATCGAAGCCTTCAACCAAGCCAGTGTTCAGACACGAGCGATGCTCGGAGCCGACACCGTACCCCGGCCGGTGATAGTGCTCCGCTCGGTCCCGGTTGGCTACCGAGTCGAGCGGTTCTCAACCGACGAGGCCACGGTGGCGGTCTGGTATGTCGGAATCGTCGGCAGCGGCGCCACGATCGAGCCGCAGCAGTCGTGGCGCACGCAGGTCGTGCGGCTCGTCTGGGAGGCGGGTGCGTGGAAGGTGCGCTCGTTCGAAGCGTCGGCAGGCCCGACTCCCCCACTCTCATCGACAGAAGCGACAACGCCACCGGGGGAACTCTTCACCGTCGTCGCAAGCTTCTCCGAGATCCGAGATGCGAGCTAACGGTCGCTTCGCTCGAACCCGCAGGCGCCTGGGCCTCCTGCTTGGGGCCCTGCTGCTGGCCCTCGTGCTCATACCCCCAGCTGGGGCCGCTAAGTTCACCGACGGGAGCTTCCAGACGCCGGACGGCGCGGTCGGATCGCGGTTCTACCACCTGTTCGAAGGCCGCGACGGGTGTGGGCCCGCTCTGCCGTACCAGTTCCGAGTCCTCAGCGACAGCCTCCCACCCGGGTTGGTGTTGTCTCCGGGCGGTCTCGTCAGCGGGATCCCGACCCAACAAGGCGCGTGGACGTTCTGGATGGAGATCAACGACCAGGATCCGCCGTCGGCTTCCTGGTGTGCGCCACGGAAGTCGGAGCGCCAGTTCACGATCAACATCGGGCCGAAGGGGAGCGTTCCCGACGCATCGCCCCCGAGCGGAAGCAGTGGTGGGGGTGGAATCGGAATCCCCGACCCCTGCGACCTCCCCGTCGTTGGCAACGTCTGCGACGCCGTCGCTGGCGCAGTGACGAAGGTGGCGGCCGAGGCTGGCGAATTCGTCATGCGCGGCGTCACCGCCTGGGTGACGAACGCGGCCGTATGGGTCACCGGCAAGGTCGGCGAGCTGATCGAGAACACGACCAGCCCCGACCTCACGGCGAGCTGGTTCGAGGGCCAGTACGGCGCCATGGTCGCGGTCGCAGGCGCCCTCGCGCTCCTGATGCTGATGCTCGCAGTGATCCAGTCGGTCATCCGCCAGGACATCGGCCTGCTCATACGGTCGGCGTTCGGCTACCTACCGATGGCCTTCGTCCTCGCCGGAGTAGCGATCGCAGCAGCCGGCCTGCTCGTGGCCATCACCGACGACATGTCGAGCGCAGTTGTAAGCGGCCTGGGAACCGAACAGTCAGACAACCTGCTCCAGGCGGTCGGCGACGCCTACAAGAACGCCCTCGACGAGGGCTCCGGCATCCCCCTGTTCGGGGTCTTCCTCGGCGCGATCATCCTCGCGATCGGCGCCTTCGTGCTCTGGCTCGAGATGATCATCCGCGACGCCGCGATCTACATCTGCGTCTTCTTCCTTCCCCTCACCTTCGTGGCCATGATCTGGCCCGCGACAAGCCGCTGGGCACGACGTCTCGTTGAGCTGCTCGTCGCGATCATCCTCGCCAAGTTCGTCATCGTCGCGATCCTCACCCTCGCCACCGCCGCTATCGCGAACACCGATGCCGTCCAAGGCGACGGGAACACCTTCGAGCAGATGCTCGCCGGCTCTGCGCTGCTCGTTCTCGCCGCCTGGTCACCGTTCGCTCTCCTGCGAATGATCCCGATGATGGAAGTCGCGGCAGCGAGTGTTTCCAGCCAACGCTCGTCTATGTCCGCGGCCGCCGGATCCGCCGGCGTCCACAGCCCAGCCGCCTATATGCGACAAGCGATGGACCGAAGCTCGCGGCCCTCGACCTCACCCGCATACGCAACGACCGGAGGAACGACGTACGCGCATGGGCCGACAACAGAGCCGAGCGCCCACCGGCTTACAAACGAATCTTCTTCGCCTCTGCGCGAGGCGAAAGACGAGCCGGGCGCAGGCGCATCGTCAAGCCGGACCACGGGCCCGTCGGGCGGAACCGTCTACCCGAGTACGCGGCCGCAGGGTACGCCTCCACCGCGCCATGCAGAACCGAGTTCATTGCCAACCCTTGAGGCGCCGCCGCCATCTCGCCCGCCACCACCACCTTCGCCGCCGGTCCAGCAACCGCGGGGACCAGAGCCGCCACCGGACAGGCGACCGCCCAGCGGTGAAGGTGATTCATGAGCACCGGCGAGCATCAGCGCTATCGCTTCGGTCCACTTGAACGCCGTGGGCTGATCGGGTCACTCCGTCCATCGCAGGTGTTCATCATCGCCGCGAGCCTCACCGGAGCCGTGATCCTGATGCGTTCCCTCTCGAGCGGAACCGGCGTCGCCGCCGCGCTCGCCCTCGTCCTGGCGAGCGTGGTGTTCTGCTTCTGGCCGATCAGCGGCCGCTCGGCCGAAGAGTGGCTCCCGATCGTCGGCCGGCACGCCGCGCGGCGTTTTCGAGGACGTCACGTCCAGCTCTCGCCCGCCCCGCAGGCCGGCACCCGACCGACGACAGACGGGCGCCCAGAACCGATCGCCGCGCTGCCTGAGGC
>JACDCN010000097.1 GCA_013817555.1 Actinomycetota bacterium | reverse complement strand
TCCCCGATTCGTCTTCGCGGGTGCCGTCGTCGCGCCACGTTAGTGCTCCCCGCCGCGAATACAGCCATGCTTCGCGCGGCTGCGAACACTTCGCATGCCGTCGTCCTCAGTCGGGCCAATATTCTCGAAGCTGGGTATCCGGTTGACGCCCCTTTGCACCACTTGCGACGAAGTCACCTCGCGGGTAGGCGGGCATCCCGGCGGACCACCGCGCACGGTGTCTCTGCACAAGCCGCTTCCTGGGCGCCCCGACCACCCGCGGCGCCCCAGCCGTCCGTTCTCCCGCCCGCCGCAACGACCAGGGGGCGTAATCCGGATAGCCAGCTTCACGAATATCGGCCCTCCCCGCGTCCTAGGCCTGCTCGGTTCTCGCCGGCGAATCAAGACTGTATTCACGGCGCGAAGCACTAGAACCGGAAGTAGATGAACGGGGCCACTCCTTCGGGGCCCATCGCGTGAACGGCCAGCAGCGCGACCGAGAGGACGAGCGCCTGCGCCGGAACAGGCAGACGCGAGAAGCGCGCCATCACGAGCAGCGGGAGCCTGCGCGGCAGGTACTGCGAACCGATCCCGACCGCGATCGCGAGCAGGACGCCGCCCGTGACGAGCTCGGAGGACTCTCCCCAGGCCGTGAAGAGGCGGGCGATCAGCTCCCAGGCATCGGAGAACGAGTCCGAGCGGAAGAAGATCCAGGCGAGGCAGACGACCTGGAAGGTCAAGAAGCGCTGCCAGGCTCGCCTCCACGCGGTCGACGGCCGCTCGACGTAGCCAGGCCGCTCCCGCCACCAGCGCTCGCCCACGAGCGCGGTCCCGTGGATCGCCCCCCAGGCGACGAACGTCCAGCCCGCTCCATGCCAGAGACCGCCGATCAGCATCGTCAGCATCAGGTTTCGATAGGTGAAGAGCGACCCGCCGCGGTTTCCCCCGAGCGGGATGTACAGGTAATCGCGAAGCCAGCGCGAGAGCGTCATGTGCCAGCGGCGCCAGAAGTCCTGGATCGAGGTCGCCGAGTAAGGAGCATCGAAGTTCTGCGGGAAGTGAAACCCGAGCAGGAGCGCGATTCCGATGGCGATGTTCGTGTAGCCGAAGAAGTCCGCGTAGATCTGCACCCCGTACGCGTAGATCCCTACAAGCACTTCGAGCGCGGAGTGCTGGTTCGGCGCCCCGAAGACCTGGTCGACGATGTTGGACGCCAGGTGGTTCGCGATCACCACCTTCATGAAGAGCCCGGTGCCGATCAGGAAGAAGGCGCGCGAGGTGTCGACGTAGCGGGGGTCCCGGGGCGAGTCGAATTGGGGGATCAGCTCGCCCGGGCGGACGATCGGCCCGGCGACGAGGTGGGGAAAGAAGGAGAGATACGCGGCGAACTTCCCCAGGCCGGCGGGCGCGAAGTCGCCTCGGTAGACGTCGACGACGTAGGCGATCGCCATGAAAGTGAAGAAGGAGATGCCCACCGGGAGGATGACCGAGCGCGCCTCCAGCGGCACGTCGACCCCCACCAGGGCGAACAGGTTGTTGGTCGAGGTGATGAAGAAGCCGACGTACTTGAAGTAGGCGAGCAGAACGAGGTTTCCGGACAGCGCGCCCGCGAGCAGCCACTTGCGCGCCCGCGCGTCTTCCCGGGCATGGATCGCGAGTGCGAAAAGCTGGTTCCAGAGGATCGAGAAGGCGAGCAGGAAGCAGAAGCGCCAGTCCCAGCCGGCGTAGAAGACGAAGCTCGCCGCGATGATGAAACCGCGCCAACGCTCTCCGCGCGGCATCAGAAGCCACGAGAGCGGGAGCACGAGCATGAAGAAGATCGCGAAGGTTGCGGTCGGGAAGAGCACGCGCCCCCGGTTTCTAGTCGTTTACCGGGTGCCGCGCTCCACCCTCGGTGTCAGACACGTCGTCGTGTCACCAGCAACCTGTAACGAAAGAGGGCCAATCACTCCACACGGCAGCGTCGCCCGTCGCCGCGTGCGGTGGGGTCAGTTCGCTGGAGGCGCCGGCGGCCCGGTCTGCGTGTCCTCGTCCACGTCTTCAGTGGCGATCGCAGGACGTCTGGCGGACGGTCCGAACCAGGACGGATCCTCACCGAAGAACGCGCCCGCGCCGGACAGGGGCGCTGCCAGCACGATGGCGTGGCGCCTGGCTGCTCGTGTGGCGACCCACTCGGCGAGCGCGACCAGCACCCAGGCGCCCGCCATGACGAGGACGATGACCACCGGATCGAGCTCGGCGATCGAGGCGGCGAGCGCCACCCCGGCGAGGAAAGCGATCTCGATCAAGAGCCGGGGAACGGCTGGGCTGCGCGGCCCAGGTCGTTCGAGCGTGCGCACCCAGGGAGAGCTCTCGCGGCGCGCGGAGGTGCTGTCCCCCCAGCCGGGAGCATCGGCCAGCTCGGGCAGCGGGCGCACCTGAGACCGAAGTGCGTTCAGCTCCGCCTGAAGCCCGCCCACCTGCGCCGAGAGCCCTCGCACCGCCTCGAGCAACTCGCTCGCCTCAGAATCCTCCGGCTCGAGGGAGACCTGCGTCGTCTCGGACGGGTCGGCCATCTCGCGCCCGCTAGCTCTCGTCGGAGTCGCGCATTTCGTCGAGCGCCGCGCGGCCTTGCTCGTGCACGTCGGCTCGGCGATCCGCGACGGTCTCCTCCGGCGGCTCAGGTGTCTCGAGAGCCTCGTCCTCCCCTCGGGACTCTGCGAGCTTGCGGCGAAGCTCGTCTGCGGGGTCGTCCCCTGCTGCCGGCGGTCGTGTGGGTTCCACGAGAGCTGGTTCGCGGCGGCGCTTCAAACGACGCACGAGCGCGCCGATGCCGACCGTAACGAGAAGCCACGTCAGGAGCCTCCGCATCGCGCCGATGGTACCGCTCACGGGGGAAGGCGCTAGAGGCTTGGTCGTGTCTGTACAATTTCGCGGCTTCCTGCCTCGCATCTGCCCGCCCGTTCCCGGCGGTGTCAGATCCGGCGAGGCCGACTCAGACCGAAGGAAGGAGAAACGGGAACCTGTGACCGAGTACGAGATTCTGCTGTTGCTCGACCCGGATCTGGAGGAGGGCCGCCAGGGCGAGGTCGTCGCGCGTGTGCGCGAGCTGGTCGAGAAGGCCAGCGGCTCCTGGGACGTGCACGACGTGTGGGGCAGGCGCAAGCTTGCGTTCGAGATAGCGCACAAGGGCGACGGCGTGTATCACCTGCTGCAGTTCACCTGCGACGCGGGAACGCTGGACGAGATCTCTCGCGTGCTCCGGATCGACGACGGGGTCCTTCGTCATATGGCGACACGTCGGATCGAGGGGAGTCCCGCACGGCCGGTAGCGGTGGGGGCTCCGACGCGCGAGGATGCAGAGATGGCATCCCCAGTCGACGGGCAAGTCGAGGGGCAGATCGAGGAAGAGGAGGAGTAGCAACATGGCCGGAGATTTGAACCGCGTGATTCTCGTCGGGCGTCTGACACGCGACCCGGAGCTTCGTCATCTCCCGTCCGGTACGCCGGTCCTCGAGATGGGCGTCGCCGTGAACGGGCGTCAGCAGGATGACGCCGGCAGTTGGGTGGACAAGCCGAACTTCTTCGACGTCAAGGTGTACGGCAACCAGGCGGAGATGCTCTCGCAGCATCTGACGAAGGGTCGGCGCATCGGCATCGACGGTCGGCTTGACTGGCGCTCCTGGGAGGCACAGGACGGTGGCAAGCGGTCGAAGGTGGACGTCGTTGCGCAGAGCGTGCAGTTCCTCGACAGCCGTGGTGACCAGGAGCAGGGAGCTGCGCAGTACGTGCCTGCGGGGGCAACCGCGAGCGCTGGCGGGGACGATTTCCCGCCCTCGCCCGCCGACGACGACATTCCCTTCTAGCGATGGCCGGCAAGAAGCCGCAACAACGGAGGCGTACCGGGCCGACTACCGCCCCGGGGAGAAGGAAGAGCTGTCACCTCTGCCGCGACAAGGTCGCGGAGGTCGACTACAAGAACCTTGCCCAGCTCCGCCGCTACATCTCGGAGAAGGGCAAGATTCGCTCACGGCGCATCACCGGCGCCTGCCGACGTCATCAGCTGCAGGTTGCCGGCGCGGTGAAGCGCGCGCGAGAGATGGCGCTCCTGCCCTACGTCTCGCAATAGCCCGATGCAGATCATCCTGCTCAAGGACGTCGAGAAGCTCGGGTTGCGGGGGGACGTGGTCGACGTCGCGCGCGGCTATGCGCGGAACTACCTGCTTCCGCGGTGCCTCGCCGAGGTGGCGACGCCCGCTCGGGTCACCGAGCTCGAGCGCGTCGAGGCTCAGCGCGCAACCCGCGAGGCGCGAAGCACGGAGCAGGCGCAGGAGATCGCCGAGGTGCTCGGGACGACGGTCCTCCGCTTCGAGGTCAAGTCGGGCCCTACGGGCTCGCTGTTCGGCTCGGTCACGCCCACGGACGTCGCCGACGAGATCTGGCGTACCCAGAAGATCCGAGTGGATCGGCGCAAAGTCGGGATCGACCCGATCAAGCGCATCGGCCGCTACGCGATCCCGATCGGGCTCTTCGAGGACGTGCAGGTCGATGTGAAGACGCTGGTCGTCCCCGAAGGCGGGGAGCTCCCGCCCGAGGAGGAGCTCGCGGCGCTCGAGGCGGCCGAGGCGGAAGCCGCAGCTGCCGCGGCGGCCGAGCATGAGGATGCCGAGTCGGTGGTCGCGGAGGTCATCGCGGAGGAGGAGCTCGCCGAGGACGAGCCGGCAGACGCGGGTCCCGAGGGGGCGGAGGAAGAGGAAGCGGTCACTGCCTTCGGCGAGACCGCATCCGAACGCGTCGAGCACGATGAGCCGGCCTCTTGGTCCGACGAGGCCGTATCCGAGAGCGTGGAGCAAGAGAAACCCGTCTCTCCGAGCGACGAGACGACATAGGACTTCCCACAGGCCTGTTCACAGGCCTGTTGAGCATTGTCCGAACTTCCCGCTAGCAGCGGCTGTTTCCGGCTGGACAACTCGACCCCAGCTGTCGACAGGCTGTCCGAAGCCGGGGATAACATGGGAACATATGTTCTTTTTTCCCTGCACTCGGGCGAGCGTACGGCTTCCGAGGGCGAACTGGACGCCCGCGTCCCCGCCGGATTGACTCCCGCTTCCATGGCGCGCGTCCACCCGATAACTCCCGAGCGCTTGAGCGCGCTCGTGCCGCCGCAGAACCTCGAAGCCGAGGAGTCGGTGCTCGGCGCGATGCTGCTCTCGCCCACCGCTGTGGGCACGGTCTCAGAGATCCTGGATGCATCGGACTTCTACCGCGAGAGCCACGGGAAGCTCTTTCGAGCTTCGCTTGCCCTATGGGCGAAGGGCGAGCCGGTCGACGCGATCACGCTCTCGAACGAGCTCGACGAGCGCGGGGAGCTGGATGCGATCGGCGGCCAGGCGAAGGTGGCCGAGCTCGCGGCGCTCGTCCCGTCGACCTCGAACGTCGAGCACTACGCGCGTATCGTCAAGGAGATGGCGACCCTGCGGGGGCTCGTCCGCACGGGCCAGGAGATCACCCGGCTCGGACAGGAGCGGCCGGGGGAGGTCACGGACCTCGTCGACCGCGCGGAGCAGATGGTGTTCGAGCTCGGCCAGCAGCGCGTTACGAGCGACTTCTCGCACATCGAGACACTCCTCAAGGAGAGCTTCGAGCGCATCTCCCAGCTCGTGGAGATGGGCGTCGAGGTCACGGGCACCCCGAGCGGTTTTCGCGAGCTCGACCTGATCACGTCGGGCTTCCAGCCCGGCAACCTGGTGATCCTCGCCGCGCGGCCCTCGATGGGGAAGTCGGCGCTCGGACTCTGTATTGCAGCGAACTTGGCGGTGCGGCATGGAACGCCTGTCGCGCTCTTCACGCTCGAGATGTCGAAGGCCGAGGTGACGCAGCGGATGATGTGCAGCGAGGGAAAGGTGGAGTCGCAGCGGCTGCGCACGGGCCGGCTCGCCCCCGAGGACTGGCCGCGCCTGACGACCGCCTGCGACCGGCTGATGAAGGCGCCGATCTGGGTCGACGACACCGGCTCGACCACGATGATGGAGCTCCGCTCGAAGGCGCGCCGGCTGAAGTCGCGCGAGCCCAATCTCGGCCTCATCGTCGTCGACTACCTCCAGCTGATGACCTCCGGCTCGTCCGCCGAGAACCGTGTGCAGGAGGTCTCGCAGATCTCCCGCGCGCTCAAGGTGCTCGCACGCGATCTCGACGTTCCGATACTCGCGATGTCGCAGCTCTCGCGCGCGGTCGAGCAGCGCCAGGACAAGCGTCCGCTGCTCTCCGACCTAAGGGAAAGCGGTTCGCTGGAGCAAGACTCGGATCTCGTCTTCTTCGTGTACCGCGACGAGTACTACAACGGCGAGGAGTCCGACCAGCAGGGAATCGCGGAGGTGATCTGCGCCAAGCACCGAAACGGCCCGACCGGCATGGTCAAGCTCTCGTTCCTGCGCCGGTACGCGAAGTTTGCTGACTTGGCAGCGGCCTAGGTTCATCCTCTTGGCGCAAGACCAGAATCCGCTGACGCGGACTCTGGTCGCGAGGATCCCTGAAGGCCGCCGCTAGGCGGCGGCTGCGGCTGACGACGACATCTCTACGCTAGGGGCGCCGTGAGCATCGCCGCCGAAGCGCGCGTCCCCGAGAGCGGAAGGACGATTGCGGGTTACTACACGCTCGCAGGGCTGTACACGCTTTCCGCGGCCGCCATCTGGGGTGTCAACACGCTGTTCCTGCTCGACGCGGGGCTCAGCTTCTTCGAGGTGTTCGTCGCCAATGGCGCGTTCTCGCTGGGAACGGTGCTGTTCGAGATCCCGACAGGCGTCGTCGCGGACACGCTCGGCCGGCGGATCTCCTTCCTGCTCAGCGTGTCCGTGCTGGGCGTGTCCACCCTCGCCTACGTCGGGCTCGCGGAGATCGACGCCGGAGTGATCGCGTTCGCCTTGGCGTCAGTGGCCATGGCTCTCGGATTCACGTTCTACTCGGGCGCGATGGAGGCGTGGCTCGTTGACGCTCTCGCCGCTACGGGGTACCGCGGCGTCCTCGACCGTGTGTTCGCGCGCGGCTCGCAGGTGACCGGCTCGGCGATGCTCATCGGCACGATCGGCGGCGGATTCCTAGGGCAGATCCATCTCAGCATTCCGTACGTCCTCAGATCGGCTTTGCTCGTGGCGGTATTCGCAGTCGCGTTCGTCGTGATGCACGACGTGGGCTTCACACCTCGTAGGGTTCCCGCGGGCCAGCTGCCGGCGGAGATCGCGAGAAACGCGCGGGCTGGCGTCGCGTTCGGCTGGGCGCAACGGCCTCTCCGCCTGCTCATGCTCGCGTCGTTCCTCCAGCTGGGCTTTCTCAGCTGGGCGTTCTATGCATCCCAGCCCTATCTTCTCGACCTGCTCGAGAGCGACGCGGTCTGGGTCGTCGGCGTCGTTGCCGCCGCCATCGCTCTGTCGACGATCGTCGGGAACCAGATCGTGAGCGTGGCAGCGCGGCGGTGTGGGCGGCGCACCACGTTGCTTCTCATCGCCGGGGCGGAACAGACGGGGGC
>JACDCN010000339.1 GCA_013817555.1 Actinomycetota bacterium | reverse complement strand
AGCCCCTCGCGCAGGAGGTTGACCCCGACGAGGACGTCGTACTCGCCAAGGCGAAGCTCGCGGATGATCCCGATTCGGTCGAGCGTGTTGATCTCGGAATGGAGGTAGCGCGCGCGGACGCCGGCCTCCAGGAGATAGTCGGTCAGGTCCTCGGCCATCTTCTTCGTCAGCGTGGTGATGAGAGTGCGCTCGCCCGCCTCCTCTCGATGGCGAATCTCGTTCAGGAGGTCGTCGATCTGGTTCTTCGTCGGGCGCATCTCGACCTCGGGGTCGACGATGCCGGTCGGTCGGATCAGCTGCTCGGAGATGACCTTCGAGCGCGTGAGCTCGAACGCCCCCGGCGTCGCGGAGACGAACACGAGCTGCTTGACCTTGCTCAGGAACTCGTCGAAGCGAAGCGGGCGGTTGTCGAGCGCCGACGGCAGGCGAAAGCCGTAGTCGACCAGCGTCTGCTTGCGCGAGCGGTCGCCCTCGTACATTCCTCCGAGCTGGGGGACGGTCTGGTGCGACTCGTCCACGAAGACGACGAAGTCATCCGGGAAGTAGTCGATCAGGGTGAATGGGTGCGTTCCCGGTGCGCGACCCTCGAGGATGCGCGAGTAGTTCTCGATGCCGCTCGTGAAGCCGAGCTCCTTCAGCATCTCCATGTCGTATTCCGTCCGCTGCCGGATCCGGTGGGCCTCGAGCATCCGGTTCTCGGACTCGAACTTCGCCACCTGCTGCTCGAGCTCGGCCCTGATGTCGTCGATCGCACGCTCGATCGTGGGCTTGGAGGTCACGTATTCGGTGGCGGGCCAGATGACGAGGTTGTCGAGCCGCGCGTAGACCTCGCCGGTGAGCGGGTCGAAGTGCGTTATCTGCTCGACGTCGTCGCCGAAGAACGAGATCCGGTACGCCGTCTCCTGGTTTGCGGGCTGCACCTCCATGACGTCGCCCTTCACCCGGAAGCGCCCGCGGCCGAGGACCGTGTCGTTGCGGACGTACTGGCTCTCGATGAGCTTTCGCAGCACGTCGTCGCGGTCGTGCTCCTCTCCCACCTCGAGGATCAGCACGCGCTCCCGCCACTCCTCGGGCGAGCCGAGGCCGTAGATGCAGGAGACGGAGGCGACGACGACGACATCGCGGCGCGTGAGCAACGACGAGGTCGCGGACAGCCGCAGCCGCGCGATGTCGTCGTTCTGGGACGAGTCCTTCTCGATATAGAGGTCCGCCTGCGGGATGTATGCCTCGGGCTGGTAGTAGTCGTAGTAGGAGACGAAGTACTCGACCGCGTTCTCCGGGAAGAACTCGCGGAACTCGTTGCAGAGCTGCGCGGCAAGGGTCTTGTTGTGGGCAATCACGAGCGCGGGCCGCTGGATCTTCTCGATCGTCCATGCCATCGTCGCTGTCTTGCCTGTTCCCGTCGCGCCGAGCAGCGTCTGGAAGCGGTTGCCCGCGGTGACGGACGCCGCGATCTCCTCGATCGCACGCGGCTGGTCGCCCATGGGCGCGTACTGATCGGTGGCGTGAAACGCCTGCATGGAACTCAGCGTAGCCGCCGCCTCCCGGCAAGCTCAGGCGAGCGCGAGATCCGTCTGTGCAAAGTCGTCCCCGAGGCAGAGAAGCGGCTCGTTCGCGATCCTTGCCACCGCGTAGGTGAGGCAATCGCCGAAGTTCAGCCCCGCCGGATGCCTGCCCCTTCCGTAGCGCGCGAACGCACCGAACGCAACCGGCCAGTGCCGGTCGCCGAAGCCGATACAGGTCACCCCGACATCGTCGAGGAGCCGCACGAGCAGCGTCCGGGAGAGCGCCCCGATCCGCGCGTGTAGAACGATCGCGGTCTCGACGAGGGTCGGAGCTCCCACGCCGATGTGCGGGGCGGCACCCATGGTCTGCTCCAGCGACTCGAAACCTTGCTCGCGTAGGACAACGGCGAGGAGCGCAGAGCTGTCGACGATCACACGCCCTCGGGGCCGTAGCCCAGGATCTCTTCGCGCTCTGCCTTCGTGAGTGGAGGCCGCCCGAGGAGCTCGGGGGGGATCAGTAGCCAGATTTCGTCCTCGAGAACACGTCGGAGCCGACTGGCTCGATCCACCCCCGACCGCTCCGCAAGCAGACGTTCTCGCCGTTCGGCGAGAGCCGTTCTCACAGCGCCCGTTTTCGTCTCGCCCGCGAGCTCGGCGACCTCGGCCGCGAGCCGCTCAGCCAGCGGGTCTTTGATATTCAATGCCATCCTAGGTAGCAA
>JACDCN010000096.1 GCA_013817555.1 Actinomycetota bacterium | reverse complement strand
AGGATCTCGCACGGGTGCGTGCGTCTCGAGAACGCAGACATCCTCCGGCTCGACCGGCTCATGTCGCCGGGTACGCCGCTCTCGATTGTGCGATAAGTAACTAGGGTCTGACCCTGGACACGTCTGCAACCGACACCTGAACGTGTGCCAAGTTTGTGTTGACGTGTCCACACGACACGGCACGACAGGTCGAGGTCCGAACCACCGGCCCGAATCGGATCATTAGGGCTCTCGCTCAAGCGAGGGATGACAGACACGATGGGTGCGTTGTGGCACGCGAAGACGGCTTCACGCTGACCGAGCTCCTCGTCGTCATCGTGATCATCGGGATCCTCTCAGCCATCGCGATCGGCTCTTACACCGGCGCCCGCGAGAACGCGGGCGATGTCACGGCAAAGTCGAACATCCGCGTCGCGGTTCCCGCCATCGAGGCGTACCAGAGCGACAACAGCACGTACGTCGGCATGACCGTGCCGCTTCTCCAAGCTTCGTACAGCCAGGGCGTCCAGGGGATCGAGATCGTCTCGGCGGGCGCTTCGGCCTACTGCGTCAGAAGCACGATCGCGGGACGCTCCTGGTATCTGAGCGGCCCCGGCGGCACCGTCACGACGACGGCGTGCGCGTAGCGGCGCGCCGGAGAACGCGCCGATCTCCGACGCGCCTCGTCAGGCCGTCGCCGTCGAACCGCTCGAGCAGGAGCTGTGCGTCCCGCCGGCCGATCCCGAGGAGATCCCTGAAACGAGCAAGGGTGATCTCGCCCGTCAAGCGCGCCTCTCCGACGAGCACGTCCTTCGCAGTCTCGTACGCATCGGCGCCGATCGCGTAGCCGTCGCCGAGGCGGACGAGCTGCCCACTCGCCTCCAGAAATCGCGCGAGGTCGGCGTCCGCGACCTTGGTGGCCCGGGGACCGGCCGCCTGTAGCTCCTGCCGGAGCGCGTCCCCACGCTCGCTGCGGGCGCCGAGCGACGGTCTCGATCCTGGCAGATAGAGCTTCGCCCCGCGGCGCTCGAAGGGAAGGAGCGGGAGAAGCTCCGCGGCCCACGGCTCAGCGGGCGGCGGCACCCCGGGATCGATCGGATCCGCCTCCTCGATACGCGCTCGCAGCTCACGCTCTAGCTCGTCCCGCCAGACGGGCGAGAAGACCCACGACCCCACGTGCTCGACGCCTCTCATATCGCCGTCGAGCACGTGGCGAAGTTCATCGGTGCGGACAGGAGCGTGGATCGTCGCCGCAACGTCTCCGCGCCCGAGCCGGGCCATGCGCTCGACGTCGCGGTGGCGCGGCGGTGCGGGGTCGAGAACGACTCCGCCGCCCAGGGTCGTCTCCGCGCGGAGGATTATGCGGTCGCCGCGCGCCGCGACGACCGGCTCGGCGAGGCGAAGCTGGGCCCAGCGCTCTCCGATCCTGACGACTCGCGCGAGCGCGTTCGACGTCCCCACGTGAACATGAACCCGAGCGCCGTCGGCGATCGGCTCGAGCTCGTCGAGCGCGACGTCGAGCCGGTACGAGACCGGGTACGCGCTCGGTTCGAGGAGCGCATCGCCGCGGATGACGTCGCCGCGCTCGAGGCCCGGAAGACTCACGGCAACGCGCTGGCCCGACTCCGCGCGCTCCACCTCACGGTCGTGCACCTGCACGCTTCGCACGCGGACGTCTCTTCCTGATGGCTCGAGACGAAGCGTGTCCCCCGCGCCGAGCGTCCCCGAGCGAAGGGTTCCCGTCACCACGGTGCCGATGCCGCGAAGCGAAAACGAGCGGTCGACATAGAGGCGCGTCGGCTTGTCCGTCCGCGACTGCTCGACACCGTCTGCAGCTTGCGCGATCGCAGCGCGTAGCTCGTCGAGTCCGGCTCCGGTGCGTGCACTCACCGGAACGACCTCGGCCAAGGGAACCAGCTCCCTTGCCTCCTCGACCGCGAGCTCGAGCGTCTCGGCGTCCACGACATCCGCCTTCGTGACGGCGACGACACCGCGCTCCACTCCGAGCAGGTGCAGGATGGCGAGATGCTCGTGTGTCTGCGGGCGGGCACCCTCGCCCGCGTCGACGACGAGTAAAAACAGATCGATGCCGGTGGCGCCGGCGACCATCGTCCGGACGAACCGCTCGTGACCGGGCACATCGACGACGGAAAGCTGCCGGCCGTCCGCGAGCTCGAGCGGCGCGTACCCGAGATCGATCGAGATCCCGCGCCGCTGCTCCTCGGGCAGCCGGTCGGTGTCCTTGCCGGTCAAGGCCCTCACGAGCGACGTCTTCCCGTGGTCGATGTGCCCCGCGGTACCGATCGTCAGCGGCATCGCGCCTCGATCAGGCCGTCACGGATGCTGACGGGCTCGAACCCGCCGGCAGCGAGCAAGACACGCCACTGCGCTTCATCGCGCTCGCGGCCGCCGAAGAGCGTGAGCATCAGCAGGTCGAGCCACTTGGCGCCGTGCGGCTCGTTCCCGGGCGGGACGACGGAGTCGAGGACGAGTAACCGTGCGTCGCTCCGCGCTGCAGCGCGGATCGTCCGCAGGATCGCGGCAGCCCGCTCGTCGTCCCAGTCGTGGAGGATCGTCGCGAGCACGTAGACGTCGCCGAGCGGGACGCGCTCGAAGAAGTCACCTTCCACGAACTCGATGCGATCGCCGAGAGCCGCTTCGTCGCGGTTGGTCTCGGGGAGGTCGAAGACGATCCCGCGCAGTCCCGGTTGTCGGCGCAGAAGCTCGACGAGCAGCGAGCCGTTCCCGCCCCCGACATCGACTACGACCTCCTCCTCCAGCCAGTCGACCGCGCCGAGCCTGTCGACCCTCCCTTCCCAGCCCTGGAGCATCGCGCGATCGAACGCGGCCCGCTCGTCGGGGTGCTCCGCGAGCCAGGCCCAGAACTCCGCGCCATACAACCGCTTGAACGCCGGTTCGCGCGAGGCTGCATCGAGCTCGCCGACCGCGCGGAGCCAGATGCCGCCGAAGAGATGCGCGAAATCGTCCCAGCCGTCACCGCGATGGAGCACCTCTGACGCCTCGTTGTTACGGAACACCCCAGGTTCCTCCTCGACGAATACCCCGTCACTTGCCAGCGCACGGAGAAGCCGGTGCAGCGTGTCGGGATCCGCGTCGACCTCGCGTGCAAGATCCTCGACAGGCCGCGGGCCGGCCTCGAGCGCATCGGCCACCCGTAGGTCCGCGACGAGCGCGAGCGCCCTAGTCGTGAGCCCGCCGCGAAGGATGTCCCAGAGTTCAGACTCGGGCGCGCGCGTGCTCATTGGCGCGCGGCCGCTACGGCAGCCGCCACCTCGTCGACCTCGTCGTCGCTGAGGGCGCGGCAGTCCAGAAGCGTGCGGCCGTCGCGGACGACCGCGATCACCGGCGGGTTTCCGAGCCGGAGCGGCTCGGCGAGCTCCTCCTCGACTGCGCAGGCCGCGCTCTGCAGCTCGGCGAGCGGGAGCGCGCCGCCTCCGACTCTGGCGACTGTCTCCTCGACCTCGCCTCCTACGAGCTCCGCAAGCCGCTCCGCGCGTGCACGCACCTGCTCCACCGGCTCGTGGAGCATGCGCAACACGGGAATTCGGTCACGCGTCTCCGGAGAGAGAGCGAGCGAGAGTGTCCCTTCGAGCGCGGCCAGGGTCAGCTTGTCCGCCCGGAGCGCGCGCTGCAGCGGATGGCGGCGCAGCCGCTCCACGAGTTTGGTTCGTCCGACGACGATGCCTGCCTGCGGCCCACCCAGAAGCTTGTCTCCCGAGAAGCAAACGAGGTCCGCCCCGGCCCGCAGGCTCTCGGCCGGAGTCGTCTCGTCCCCGACAGCAGCCAGCGCCCCCGAGCCGAGATCGTCGACGAGCGGCACGTCGTGCTTGCGGGCGAGCTCGGCCAGCTCGTCCAGGCGCGGTTGCTCCGAGAAGCCGACGACCCGAAAGTTCGACTGGTGCACCCTGAGCAGGATCGCGGTCTCCGGCCCAATCGCCCGCTCGTAGTCTGACGCGCGCGTCCGGTTCGTCGTGCCCACCTCCACGAGTCGGGCGCCCGAGCGCGCGAGCACATCCGGGATCCGGAAGCCGTCCCCGATCTCGATCAGCTCGCCGCGCGAGACCACCACCTCCCGGCCCTCCGCGAGTGCCGCGAGCGCGAGCAGCACCGCCGCCGCGTTGTTGTTGACCACGAGCGCAGCCTCCGCTCCCGTGAGGCGTCGGAGGAGCGACCTGAGATGATCCTGGCGGGAGCCGCGCTGCCCGCGCTCGAGGTCGTACTCGAGGTTCGAGTACCCGGATCCCACCTCCGCGACGCGCGCCAGAGCGGCGTCCGCGAGCGGTGCTCGCCCGAGGTTCGTGTGCACCAGCACGCCGGTCGCGTTCAAGACACGGCGCAGCGAGGGCCGGCGCCCGCGCGCAAGCTCCTCCAAGACGGCATCGACGAGCGGGCTCGGCTCCCGACCGACGCGGATCTCCTCGCGAGCGCGCTCGAGCACAGAGCGGGCAGCGCCGAGGACCAGGTCGTGCGGCTCGTCGGCGAGCCGTTCGTCGGCGAGTAGCCTGTCGACCGAGGGCAGATCGCGGAGCGAGCGAGGGCCGGGCATGCCGCGCAGTGTGGCGCGACGACTTCTACGTCGCAAGCGCCGGAAGGACTTCGTGCAAGAGAGCGGTCAGCCGCGGCTGCGCCTCGGCGCCGACAGCGAGCACCTGGTCGTGTCCGAGCTTACCCTCCACCACGCCCGCGGCCATGTTCGTGACGACCGAGACTCCGAGGCAACGGATCCCCAGGTGACGTGCTGCGATCACCTCGGGCACGGTCGACATGCCGGCGAGGTCGGCCCCGACTGCGCGCATGAAGCGAATCTCGGCCGGCGTCTCGAACTGCGGCCCGAGCCAGGCGCCGTACACGCCCTCCCCTACCTCGAGCCCCAGCCGAGTCGCGGCCTCCCGAGCGAGGCGCCGGAGCTCGGGGTCGTACGCGTCACTCATGTCCGGGAAGCGGGGGCCGAGCTCGTCGTCATTCGGCCCGACGAGCGGCGACGTCCCCATCAGGTTCACGTGGTCGGAGATGAGCACGAGCATCCCTGGCCGGTACGACTCGTCGATCGCACCTGCGGCATTCGTCACGACGAGCGTCCGAACTCCGAGGCGCGCCAGCACGCGGATCCCGTAGACCGCGCGGTCGGCGCCAGCTCCTTCGTAGAGATGCGCTCGCCCTCGCATCACTGCAAGCGGCACGCCGTCCACCGTTCCGAGCACCAGCACACCTGCGTGCCCGATAGCCGTCGAGACCGGCCACCCGGGGATCTGGTCGTACGGAATCTCGACGCGATCCTGCACCTCGTCCGCGAGCCCGCCGAGACCGCTGCCGAGGACGACACCGACAACCGGCTGGAGGTTTGTCTCCTCCCTGATCCGGCGAACGGCGCCTTCCAGCATCAGGCAGAGCCTTCGGCGAGGCGAACCTCGTAGCGCGAGACGACAAGTTCTACGACCTCGCGCGCGTCATCCGTGAGAAAGAGGAGGTCGAGGTCCTCTGGCGAGATGAGCTTGTCGTCGAGCATCTCCTTGCGCATCCAGTCGAGCAGCTCGCCCCAGTAGTCGGAGTCGAACACGACGACCGGGAAGTTCCCGATCTTGCGCGTCTGGATCAGCGTCAGCGCCTCCCAGAGCTCGTCCTGCGTGCCGAAGCCTCCCGGAAAGATCACGAATCCCTCGGCCGCCTTCACGAACATGACCTTGCGCGCGTAGAAGTGGCGGAAGGTCAGGCCGATGTCACACCACGCGTTCAGACCCTGCTCGTGCGGCAGCTCGATGTTGAAGCCGACCGAGAGACCACCCGCCTCCTGGCACCCGCGGTTCGCGGCCTCCATCACACCGGGCCCTCCGCCCGTGACCACGGCGAACCCGGCCTCGGCAAACGCGCGACCCGTCTCCCGCGCACTCTCGTAGGTCGGGGTTCCTTCCAGCACGCGCGCCGATCCGAAGATAGAGACCGCCGGCCGGTCGATCTGCTGGATGGCCTGGAACCCGGCGAGGAACTCGGACGCGATCAGCGAAATGTCGCCGGCGAGCGTCTCCTGACTCGCCCGCAGGACGCGGCGATCGAGCTCCGGGCCTTGGGTCACTAGAAGTCGCGCTCGACGTAGGTCGCCGACATGGCGAGCCCGAGCACCGCAGCAAGGCCGAGATAGACGACGCCGACGGTGACCCGTTGCCACGTGGGCAGCCGGTAGTAGTCGCCGGCCTGGCCGCGCCCCCGCCAGCGCCGCCAAAGGTCGAGGCCGCCGATGAAGACGATGAGGAGGAGCAGCGGGTTGAAGCTGACGACGACGAGCCCGACCATCATCACGAGCCCGACGAACCAGAGAACCGGGTGCAGCGCCGCCACCGCCCGACCCCCATCGAGCGGCACGATCGGGATCAGGTTGAACAGGTTCAGGAAGAACCCGACGAAGCCGAGAGCGACCAAGAGCTCGGAGCCCGACGCCTCGCCTGCGATCCAAAAGGCGGCAGCTCCCACGGATCCGAGGATGGGGCCGGCAAGCGCGACCCGCGCCTCCTTCCAGGCGTCGTCCGGCAGCTCCTTCATCCCGATGACCGCGCCGAGGAAGGGAATGAAGAGCGGCGCGCTCGCGGGCACCCCCTGGCGACGAAGCTCGATCACGTGCCCGATCTCGTGGATGAAGATCAGGACGACGAACCCGATCGCGAACGGCAGGCCCCAGATCCAGGCGTAGGCGCCGATCGAGACGAGCATCGACGCGCCGGTCGCAACCACCTTGAACTTGAGGAGAATCGCGCCGTACTTGACGATCAGGAAGCCGAGTGCGATGGCCGGCGCAAAGAGCTTGCGGACGAAGTCGCGGACACCCCAGCGAGGATGCACCGGCTCGTAGCCGCGGTATCCGTGCTCGGTTGCCTCCGGATTCGGGAGCGTCGGCGCCTCGGGCGCGTCGATCGGCTCGTAGCGGCGATCCGGATCGATGCTCACGAGCACAACCTCATGATCCCCGGCCGATCCACTCTTCTCCCCCGTCGTAGAGCTCCTTCTTCCAGAGCGGAACCGAGACTTTCAGCTCGTCGATCGCCTCGTGACAGGCGGTGAGCGCAGCCGCTCGGTGCGGCGCCGAGACGGCGATGACGACGCTCGTCTCGCCGATGTCCACGCGCCCGATGCGGTGGTGGATCGCGACCTCGCACAGCTCGTGGCGCTCCTTCAGCGACTCAGCCAGCCCGGCCATGCCCTGCTCGGCCATGCCCTCGTAGGCCTCGTACTCGAGGTGGAGGACTTCGCGACCGCGCGAGCGAGCCCGCGTAGTGCCCACGAAAGTCGCGATCGCGCCGGCGGCGTCGCTTCGAACCTCCGTCACCGCGTCCTCGATCGAGAGCGGCGTTTCCGAAAGCCGGAAGTCGCCGCCTGAGACAGGTGGAATCACGGCGACCTCGTCCCCGGGCGCCAGCGCCGCGCTCTTCTCCGCGTAGTCGCGGTTCACCGCGTAGAGAAGACCGTCGGGCTCGTCACCGAACCCGAGCTCGTCCCAGACGTCTCCGACG
>JACDCN010000338.1 GCA_013817555.1 Actinomycetota bacterium | reverse complement strand
GGAGCACCTCTCCGCGCTGACCGCCGTCACCGCGTCGACTGTGAACTCCTATCGCCGCCTCTGGGACACCGGATTCTGGGCGCCCGTCTTCGCCGACTGGGGCTTCCAGAACCGGACAACCGCGCTCCGCGTCTCGGCTCCGGGGCGATTCGAGTACCGGTCGGTCGACTCGGCGGTGAACCCCTACCTCTCGATGGCCGCGCTGATCGCGGCGATGCGGGACGGGATCGACCGCAAGCTCGACCCGGGCGAGCCGGAGGAGCGGAACATCTACGAGGCGATGGAGGCGGGCAAGGAGGTCAAGCGCATCCCGATGACGTTCGGCGACGCGCTCGACGCGCTCGAGGCGGACGAGGTCGTGAAGAAGGCGCTGCCCGACGAGATGTACCGTGTCTTCATGCACTACAAGCGGGACGAGTGGGAGCGCCACTGCGCCACCGTCACGGATTGGGACGTGTCCGAGTACCTCGACGTGCTGCCGTAAGGCGCGGACATGTGCGGGATCGCCGGAATCATCTACCGCGACGGCTCGCAGCACCCGATCGGGAACGAGATGACGCTGATGCTCCAGTCGATGAAGCATCGCGGCCCCGACTCGACCGGATACGCGCTGTACGGGACGCCCGAGAACGGCAATCTCGTGATGCGCTACAAGCTCGCGGACGCGAACACGCCGCGGGACTTCGACTTCGAGGAGAAGCTCCGCCGTCACCGCTCCATCGTCGAGTCGCGGCTCGAGTCGCTCGGCGCTCGCATAGACGAGGTGGACGAGGAGACGCCGTACGCGTTTCGTGTCTCCTTCGAGTTCGACGGCGACCTCAAGCTGCTCGCCGACTTCGTCGAGGACATCCCCGACGCGGAGGTTCTCTCGCTCGGGCGGTCGCTCGAGATCGTCAAGGACCTCGGCGACGCCGAGACCGTTCACGACCAGTACGGCCTGTCCGAGTTCACGGGAACGCACGCGATAGGCCACGTGCGCATGGCGACCGAGTCCGAGGTCGACATCGCGGGCGCGCACCCGTATTGGGCGTATCCGTACTCGGACGTCGCGGTAGTGCACAACGGCCAGCTGACGAACTACTTCATGTGGCGCCGCCGCCTCGAGCGGGCCGGCCGCCGCTTCATGTCCGAGTGCGACTCGGAGATCATCGCCGTCTATCTCGCTGAGGAGATGACGAACGGCGCGACGCTCGAGGAGGCGATGGACAAGTCGCTGGACGAGCTGGATGGCGTCTTCACCTACATCGCGGTGACCAAGGACGAGCTCGGCGTCGCAAAGGACGAGCTCGCCGCGAAGCCGCTCGTGCTCTACGAAACGGACGACCTGGTCGCGCTCGCCTCGGAGGAGATCGCGATCCGCGCGATCGTCGACCACGAGATCGACACCTACGACCCCTACGAGCGCGAAGTGCTGGTCTGGAAGCGATGACGCAGATCACCTACGACGCGAGGGGACTTGCGGAGCCGTTCGCGGAGATTCCGAAGATCTCGGAGATCGACGGCGAGACGGCGCGCTTCGACGCGAAGGAGCTGACCACGCGCGCGATCAACCTCGAGCTCCGCTGGCTCCTTTACGAGCAGGGCGTCAAAGAGGTGGAGATCGCGAACCCCGGCTCCAAGCACTCGCTCGGGGTCGGAATCCTCACGCGCTGCCGGATACGCTTCGCCGGAAGTCTCGGGTACTTCGGGTGCGGGCTCATCGACGGCCCCGAAGTCCACATCACGGGACGCGTGGGCTGGTCGGCTTGCGAGAACATGATGTCGGGCGTCGTGGTCGTAGAAGGAAACGCCGGCTCCCTCACCGCCGCGGCTCTGCGCGGTGGAGACGTCGTCGTCAAGGGGCGCGTGGGGGCTCGTTCCGGCATCGACCAGAAGGGCGGCACGATCATCGTCGGCGGCTCGGCAGGCTCGATGACGGGCTTCATGATGCAGCGCGGCCGGATCATCATCTGTGGCGACGTCGGACCCGGTCTCGGCGACTCGATGTACGACGGGACGATCTACGTCGCAGGGAAGGTCAAGTCGCTGGGCATCGATTGCGTCCCGGGCGAGTGGACGGACGGCGACACAGAGCTGATCGAGCGCAAGTTCCGAATCTACGGGCTCGGCGACCCGCCCGAGTTCCAGAAGTTCGTCTGCGGCAAGGTGCTCTACAACTACGACCTGCTGGAGCCTGCGGAGAGGAAATTGGTGATCTAGGTGGCTGACGAGACCGCGCCTTCGAGCAAG
>JACDCN010000095.1 GCA_013817555.1 Actinomycetota bacterium | reverse complement strand
GGAGAGAGCCGAGCGCCCGGCGCAGCGTGAGCTCGTTTCCCACGGCCTCCGGGAAGACGAGCACCTCAGCAAGCTCCGCCACCGGCTTTCGCCCGCGTACCTTTGCGCTTCTTCCGCCGCGGGCAAGGCGCCAGGCCTTGCGCCCGTCGGCGCCCAATCTCTCGGCGACCGCGCCAGCCGGAAGCTCCGCGAGCTCTCCGATACTACGCAGGCCGAGACCCTCGAGCTCCGCGTAACGCTCTCCCGTCAGAGGAAGGAGCGAAAGCGGCAACGGCTCGAGGAAAGACTCCTCTTCCTTCTGCGCGACGAGCAGGATCTGACCGGGCCGCGCCACGCTCGCTGCCGCGAGTGCGGTGAAACGACGACCGGCGGCGCCGATGCGCGGATCCCAGCTCGAGCCGACAGCTGCGAGTGCCCGTTCCAGTGCAGGCCGCACGCCTCCGTACAACCGCTCGACGCCATGCGTCTCGAAGACGACCACGCCGTGCTCGACGGGATCGACCGCGAAGCCCGTGTCCTCTAAGCGGCGCAAAACCTCTTCCCACGCCTGCTCGACCGACGCGGGGTCGCGGTCGACGAGAACGAGCGACGGGCACGTGGCAAGCGCCTCACCCAGGCGCATCCCCGGCTTGACACCTACCACATCCGCCGCTGCAGTCACCGGTCCCAAGAGAGGTTCCTCGCTCGGGTCAGGGGCAAGCGCCGCAGGCACGAGTGAGAGGCCGGGGCGCGAACGCAGTGCCGCTCTCAGCTCGAACCCGGGGATGAGGAGACACGCGATCACAGGAACAGATGTTCTATACGAACGTATGTTCTCCTGTCAAGGCTAGAATCTCGAAAAAAGTCACATGCCGCTGTCTTCGATCGATGTCCACGCCGCCACGCCCGAACGCTGGGACGATGTCGCTGACCTCTTCGAGCGAAAGGGGCCGCATGGCGGCCTCCCGCAGACTGACGGCTGCTGGTGCCAGTTTTGGCACCTTCGCGGAAATGCGTATTGGGACGGTCACGGCATGGGCAACCGCAGGAGGTTGGAAGCCGAGATCCGCAGCGGCACCGAGCCTGGCTTACTCGCCTACGTCGACGACGTCCTGGTCGGCTGGTGCCGGGTCGGTCTACGCGAGAGCTTTGACCGCCTCGAGCATTCGTCCAAGCTCGTGCGCATCGACGACCAGGACGTCTGGTCGGTCGTCTGCTTCTACGTCCATCCATCCGCGAAGCGGGGTGGCGTGGCCGCGACGCTCCTCGAAGCTGCGATCGAGCGTGCCGCCGCCCACGGTGCCCCGATTCTCGAGGGCTATGCGGTTCGGGACGGGCACATGAACATTGATGCGTACACGGGCTACCTGTCGATGTTCCTCGAGGCCGGCTTCGAGGTCATACGTGACGCCGGACGCCGGACTATCGTCCGTCGCGGGCTGTGAGGTGTCGGGATTGCGCCCTCGAGACGAAGTAGGCGCCCGGGAGTCGCTCGAACATCACGTGGCTCCTTTCTTCGCGACCCGGAAGCACTCGGTGATGTACGGCAGACGGACTTGGTCGTCGCCCGCGACCTCGTCGTACAGCCTCCCAACCGCCTCCAGGATTGGCTTCCGTTCGGCCGGCGGAAGTTTCGCGCAGTAGCTGCGCGAGAGGACAAGCTCGAGGAGCGTCTCGCGATCGAGGACCTGTTCGATGTGGTACTTCGCTCTCTCGACAGGCCCGAAGAGGCCACTCTCGTCAAGCGGCTCGTCCACGTCCATGGCACTGGTCCCCTCGCTTCCGATGAGCTCCGACAGGCGCTTGACCCACGGCTCCCGCTCGTCCCGAGTGTTCCAAATGAGGCCAAGGCGGCCACCCCGGCGCAGAATCCGAGCGATCTCGGGAAGCGCGAGCGTGTGGTCGAACCAGTGAAAGGCCTGCGCGGACGTCACGACGTCGGCGAAGTCGTCGGGAAGGGGGATGACCTCGGCGTTTCCAAGGATCGCTGCGGCTCCGGGTGCCGCTTCGGGGAGCAGATCGAGCATCTCGGGCAGCGGCTCGATCGCGGTCACCCGGTGGCCGAGCGCGACGAGCGTGCGCGTCAGCTTTCCGGTGCCCGCGCCGAGGTCGACGACATCGTGCGGCTCGTCGCCGGCGAGCCAGCGAACCGCCTCCTCCGGATAGCCCGGTCGTCCGCGCTCGTACGCGGCCGCCACCTCGGCGAACGCGGTGTACGGCCCGCGCGCGTTCGGATCGCGGTTGACGATCACGCCTTCGAGCGTAGCGACCGCTCGGCCGCTAGAGCGCGATCTCGGCAGCGCCGTCCCTGAGCGCGACCAAGCGTGGGACGACGTCGAGCACGCTCTCGCGCGCGCAGAACGCGATGTCCTCTTCGAGCTCGGGGGCATTCTCGAGCAGGTTTCGCCCGCTCTTCGAGGCGCGGAAGGCCTCCTCCGCCCCGCTCCACGTGCTCGTGAGCCGCGCTGCGGCCTCGGCCGCATCGGTCCGCTCCCAGCCGAGGAGCTCGACGATTCGCCCAGCGACGTACGCGTCGTCGAGCGCGAGCGTGCCCTGCACCCCCGCGCAGACGACGATCACGTCCTCCTCCGCCACGTAGGTTGCCTCGACGACCGCGGCGAGGTTCAAGAGCGACGCAATGAGCACGCGCTCGCAGCGCTGCGCCGCTGAGACGACCGCACGGGTGCCGTTCGTGGTCGAGAGAATCAACGTCTTGCCGGCGGGTTCGAGGTACTCCCGCGGAGAGTTGCCGAGATGGAAGCCCGGGATCCGCACCGCGTTCCGCTCACCCCCGAGCACCCCCTCTCCGAGCTCCTCTCGCAGCGCGCGCGCCTCCTCGACCTCGGTCGTGCAGAACACGCGCTCGTAGCCGGAAGCCAGCGCCTGGCACGTCGTCGTCGTCGCCCGGATCACGTCGATGACGACGCCGGTCGGGGCCGCTCCGGCCCCGTCCGGTGTGAACGCGACGTGGACCTGCACGGGGGTACGCTAGCCGCGGTGACCGAGCCCCTTCGCTGCTACCGCCACCCGGACCGGGAGACCCTGGTCTCCTGCACCGAATGCGGTCGCGGGATCTGTCCCGACTGCATGACGTTCGGCCCCGTAGGTATCCGCTGTCCCGACCATGCGAGCACGGGCGGGAGAGTCGCAGCGCCGCGGCGAACCGCCCGTAAAGCTGCTGCCTCGCTGTCGCGACGCGGTCCTTACGTGACGCAGGCGCTGATCGCGATCAACGTCGGCATCTATTTGCTCCAGCTCGCGATGGGAGCCGGGATCAGCGCCAGCACGGGGTGGATCTACGAGCACGGCGTGCTCATATCGAGCGCGATCGACTCGTCCGGCCAGCTCGTAGGTGTTGCAGAGGGCGAGTGGTGGCGACTCCTGACCGCGGCGTTTCTTCACTACGGGCCGATCCACCTTGGGATGAACATGCTCGTGCTCTGGTTTATCGGCCCGGCACTCGAGGAATATCTCGGCCACGGACGCTATGCGCTCCTTTATCTCGTCTCGGGGCTCGCCGGATCAGCCGGGGCGCTGATCGTGTCCTCCGGCGCACCGACCGTTGGAGCATCCGGGGCGATCTGGGGGATCATGGGCGCTGCGCTGTTCTTGGAATGGCGAAAGATCTACGTCTTCGGCGGACAGGCGTTGGGACTGGTGGTGTTCAACCTCGCGATCTCCTTCGTGATCCCTGGCATCTCGATCGGCGGCCACGTCGGCGGCCTCATCGGTGGAGGTTTGGCAGCGCTCGCGTTCCTCTATCTACGGCGCAGGCCCACCGTTGCGACGTTGGCGGTTGCCGCAGTCGGCGCCCTCAGCGTCGCCGTGGCGTTATCCCAGGCCTAGCTAGATGCTTACCCGCCGATGGCAAGCGCGGTGACGCCTGCCTCGGCAAGCGCGGCCTGCGCTGCCGCCAACCGCGCGAGGGGCACTCTGAACGGCGAGCAGGACACGTAGTCGAGCCCCAGTCGGTGACAGAACGCGACCGAGCGCGGCTCGCCCCCGTGCTCGCCGCAGATCCCGAGCTTGATACCCGGCTTCGCGCTTCTCCCCCGCTCCACGGCGATCCGCATCAGATCGCCGACCCCATCCTCGTCGAGCACCTCGAACGGGTTCCGCTCAAGGATGCCGTGCTCGAGGTAGAAGGTCAGGAACTTGCCCTCCGCGTCATCCCGCGAGAACCCGAGGGCGGTCTGCGTCAAGTCGTTCGTCCCGAATGAGAAGAAGTCGGCTTCCTCGGCGATCTCGTCGGCTCGTAGGGCGGCACGCGGGAGCTCGATCATCGTCCCGCACAGGTAGGCGACCGTCGGCTCCTCGGCCGCGACGCGCTCGGTCAGCTCGCGGAGCCGCGCGAGCTCCTCCCGGAAGCCGACGAGCGGGTGCATGATCTCGACCAAGGGCGCCTCCCCCGTTCTGTCGGCAACAGCTCTGGCGGCGCGCACGATCGCGCGCACCTGCATCTCGTAGATCTCGGGGAACTGGAGCCCGAGCCGGCAGCCGCGCGTGCCGAGCATCGGATTGGACTCGTGCAGCGCCCTGATCCGCTCGCGCATCGCGTCCGAGGTCGCCTCCTCGAGCGGTGGGAGGAACTCGTGCAGTGGGGGATCGAGCAACCGGATCGTCACCGGGAAGCCCGCCATCGCCTCGAAGATCCCCTCGAAGTCGCCCTGCTGCAGCGGAAGCAGCCGTTCGAGAGCCGAGCGGCGTTCCTCCTCGTCGCGAGCGAGGATCATCTCGCGTACGATCGGGAGCCGGCCTTCGACCATGAACATGTGCTCGGTGCGGCAGAGGCCGATGCCCTCCGCGCCGAACTCGCGTGCCTTCGCCGCGTCCTCGGGTGTATCTGCGTTGGCGCGAACACGCATGCGTCGTAGCTCGTCCGCCCAGCCGAGGATCGTCCCGAAGTTCTCGTCGATCGCGGCGGGAACGAGCGGAACGGAGCCGATGATCACATCGCCGGTCCCGCCGTCGATGGTGATGAGGTCTCCCGCTCGAAGCTCACTCTCGCCGATCTTGACGGTGCCCGCCTTGTAGTCGATCGAGAGCCCCTCGCAGCCGGCCACGCACGGCTTCCCCATCCCACGCGCGACGACCGCCGCGTGCGAGGTCATGCCGCCGTGCGCCGTCAGCACACCGCGGGCGTGGATCAGGCCGTGGATATCGTCAGGAGTCGTCTCCCAGCGGACGAGAATCACATCCTCACCGGCCTTGCCCCGTTCCTCGGCGGTGTCGGAGTCGAGGACGATCGCGCCCGAGGCGGCTCCGGGAGACGCGTTCAGACCGCGCGTGGCGACCTCGATGCTCGCGCTCGGGTCGATCATCGGATGCAAGAGCTGATCGAGCTGCGCCGGGTCGATGCGCGCAACCGCCTCGTCGCGCGAGATCAGCTCTTCGTCCACCATCTCGACCGCGACGCGCAGAGCGGCGGCGGCAGTTCGCTTCCCGGTCCGCGTTTGCAAGATGAAGAGGCTCTCTTCCTCGACCGTGAACTCGATGTCCTGCATGTCTCGATAGTGCCCCTCGAGCAGTGCGAGCGTCTCCAGGAGCTGGTCGAATGCCGCGGGCATCTTCTCCCGCATGCTCTCGATCGGCTCGGGCGTCCTGATCCCCGCGACGACGTCCTCGCCCTGTGCATTCGACAGGAACTCGCCGTACAGGCGCTTCTCGCCCGTCGCCGGGTCGCGGGTGAAGCAGACACCCGTCCCCGAGCTCTCGCCGCGGTTGCCGAACACCATCTGGACGACGTTCACGGCGGTGCCGAGGTCGTCGGGGATGTCGTACGTCCGCCGGTAAACCTGCGCCCGCGGCGAGTTCCAGGAGTCGAAGACGGCTCGGTATGCGCGCCGGAGCTGGTCCGAGGCGTCCTGCGGGAACTGCTCACCGGCGTCGTCCTCGTAGATCCCCTTGAACGTCTCGACAAGCTCGCGCAGATCGTCGGGCGAGAGGTCGACGTCCTCGCTCACCTCACGCGCCGCCTTCAGGTCGGAGAGCGCCTGCTCGAACCGATGGCCGTCGACGCCGGCGACGACCTCTCCGTACATCTGGATGAGACGGCGATACGAGTCGAGCGCGAACCGGGCGTCGCCGGTGGACACGGCCAGCCCTTCGACCGCAACGTCGTTCAGGCCCAGGTTGAGGATCGAGTCCATCATTCCGGGCATCGAGACCGCCGCCCCGGAACGCACGGAGACGAGCAGCGGGCTCTCCGGGTCGCCGAACCGCTTTCCGGCGCGCTCCTCGAGCGCGGCGATGCGCTCCTCGATCTCGCGATCGAGGCTCTCCGGCACCTCACCACCCGCGGCCATGTACGCACGACAGGCGTCGGTCGTCACCGTGAATCCGGCAGGGACCGGAATGCCGAGCTGCGTCATCTCCGCGAGGCCGATCCCCTTCCCACCGAGGAGCTCGCGGCCGCCCCCGGAGTCCTCGTCGAAGTCGAAGACGTAGCGCATTTGCGGGAGGAATCTACACTCGTCCGATGCCCGGCCACATCCTTGCCAGCGGTGGCTCGGCGCTCGGTGGCCCGTTCGACGATCTTGTACTCGAGCTGAGCGGGCCGCGCGTGTGCTTCGTACCCACCGCGAGCTCCGCTCCCGAAGCCAGGCTGATTTCCTTCTACGAGACGTTCGCGCGCCGAGCCGAGCCGAGTTATGTCTCGTTCAACCCGTGGCCACGTGAGGATCTCCGCGAGCACGTTCTCGCGCAGGACGCGATCTACGTCTCCGGAGGATCGACCGCGAACATGCTCGCAGTCTGGCGGGTGCACGGCTTCGACCTCCTGCTCCGTGAAGCCTGGGAGCGCGGGGTGCTGCTCTGCGGCTCGAGCGCGGGGATGATCTGCTGGTTCGAAGCCGGAGTAACAGATTCGTTCGGCCCCGAGCTCGAGGGCATGCGCGATCTTCTCGGCTTGCTGCCCGGCAGCGCGTGCCCGCACTACGACAGCGAGGAGCGCCGGCGGGTCGTCTATCGAGAGCTCGTCGATTGCGGATTTCCGTCGGGATACGCGGCCGACGACGAGGCCGCGCTCTACTTCGTCGGAACCGAGCTGCGCGAAGCTGTCCGCTTGCGAGAGGGCGCTCGCGCATATCGCGTCGAGCCCGAGACCGAGACTCCGCTCGAGATGCGGCTCGTCTCGTGAGACGGGTGGCGGTGATATCCACGGCAAGCGGCAACGGGAAGACGACAGTTGCCCGAGCAGTGGCCGCGCGCCTGGATGTGCCGTACTACGAGCTCGATGCCCTCCACCACGGCCCGAACTGGGCCGAGCCGCCGCTCGTGGAGTTCCGGGCGCGGGTCGAGCGAATCGTGGAGTCGGAGGCATGGGTGATCGATGGCGCCTACCGCGGCAAGCTCGGCGATCTCGTGCTCGAGGGCGCTGACCTCGTCGTGTGGCTGGATCTTCCGCTGCGGGTATGGCTGCCGAGGCTTGTGCGGAGGACAGCCAAACGCGTGATTCGGCGCGAGGAGCTCTGGGCCGGGAACCGCGAAAGGCTTCGCGATGCGCTGCATCCCCACAACTCCGTCGTCTTCTATGCGCTTCGCAAATACCGGCGACAGCGGCGTACGTACG
>JACDCN010000337.1:1096-2262 GCA_013817555.1 Actinomycetota bacterium | reverse complement strand
TTCCCGTGGATCGAGTGCGAGTCGATCGGCCACCAGCTGATCATGTCCGTGGTGAAGACGCGGAAAGCCTCCTCGACCACGCAGTCCACGGTGATCGTCTTGCGCACGGCTTCGATGACGAGCGCGTCGCTCATGATGCTTCTCCTTTCGTCTCGGCCGCCGCCTTGAAGCGGGCGAGGGCCTCGTCCCAGAATCCGTCGACCCAGGCCCGAAGCTCGACGACTCCGTTCCCGTTCAACTCGTACAGGTGCCGCGTCCCCACTCGCTCGTGGGTTACGAGACCAGCGCTCTCGAGGACGCGCAGGTGCTGCGAGACCGCGGGCCGGCTCACGGGGAGCTGGGCTGCAAGTTCGCCGACCGACTGCGGCCCACGGCGAAGGAGCTCGAACAACTGTCGCCTGGTTGGATCGCCGAGCGCGTCCAGCGGGTGAGCGTTAGTTAACACTTACCGTAAGTTACTACTTACACTACGGGAAGTCAATCTCTCCAGCGGTTCGTGATCGGAGTGCGGCGATCGCGGCCGAACGCCTTCGGCCGGAGCTTCACCCCTGGAGGCGCCTGCCGCCGCTTGTACTCGGCGCGGTCGACGAGCGACACGACCCGCTCGACGATGGCCGCGTCGAACTCCTCCAGCAGCTCCTCCCTCGAGCGGTCGAGCTCGACGTACGCCTCCAGGACCGGGTCGAGAGTCTCGTATCGTGGGATCGAGTCCTCGTCACGCTGATCCGGCCTGAGCTCGGCGCTCGGAGCACGCTCGATCGTGCTCGATGGAATGACCTCTCGATCCGCACGCTCGTTCAGGTGCCGCGCGAGCCGGAACACGTCGGTCTTGAACACATCCTTCAGGAGCGCAAACCCACCGACCATGTCTCCGTACAGGGTCGAGTACCCGACCGCGAGCTCCGACTTGTTCCCGGTGGAGACGACGAGCCAGCCGAAGGTGTTGGACAGCGCCATCAGCAGTACTCCCCGGACCCGCGCCTGGAGGTTCTCCGCCGCGAGCCCTTCGAGTCCCTGGGTCGGCTCGCGGAGTACGTCGCGGAACGAATCGACGACGTCCTCGATCGCAATCTCTTGGAAGTCACAGCCGAGGTTCTCTGCGAGGCGCCGGGCGTCTGTGCGCGTTTCGTCAGACGAGAACTGCGACGGCATGGAAATGCAGTGGA
>JACDCN010000337.1:0-1086 GCA_013817555.1 Actinomycetota bacterium | reverse complement strand
CGCGTCGACGCAGAGGGCCGCGGTCACTGCGGAATCGATTCCGCCGGAAACTCCGACTACGACCTGCTCGAAGCCGCTCTTCTCGACGTAGTCGCGAACCCCCAGGACGAGGGCGAGGCGCATCTGCTCGAGCTCGCGCGCGAACGGTGTCACCGTCCGCGTTATGGCGTCCGCCGCAGGCGCGGGCGCCCCGAGCTCGACGATCTCTGCCTGCGGCACGCTCTCGCGCGAGCGGTCGAGCTCGCGACGACGCACATCGCGGAGCCGCCGCCCGATCGCGAGGTCGGGATCGACATCGACCACGAGCAGGTGCTCCTCGAAGCCGGGTGCGCGGGCAATCACGTCGCCCGCATCGTCGAGCACGACCGAGTGGCCGTCGAAGACGAGCTCATCCTGCCCGCCGACGAGGTTGCAGAAGGCGAGATACGAGCTCGTGTCGCGGGCGCGCGTGACGAGCATCTCCTCCCGCTCCTCGGCCTTACCGACGTGGAAGGGCGAGGCCGAGAGGTTGACGACGAGCTGCGCGCCGGCGAGGGCGAGATCGGTCGCCGGCGGCCCGGGCTGCCACATGTCCTCGCAGACGGTCGGCCCGATGTACACGTCTCCCAGGCGAACGAGGAGCAGATCGCGCCCCTCGGCGAAGTAGCGATGCTCGTCGAAGACGCCGTAGTTCGGGAGGAAATGCTTCCGGTAGATCGCGTGCACGCGTCCCTCGGCGCACACAGCGCAGGCGTTCGCGAGGTCGCGGTCGAACCACGGCGTGCCGACGAGCGCGACGATCTCCGTCGTGGCGCGTGCGACCTCCTCGAGCGACGCGTGGGCTGCGCGGATGAAGCCGGGGCGAAGCAGGAGATCCTCGGGCGGGTAGCCCGTGATGACGAGCTCTGGATAGACGACGAGATCGGCGCCTGCGTCGCGCGCATCCGAGAGCGAGCTGAGAATCTTGGTTCTGTTCCCCTTGAGGTCACCGACGACCGCGTTGATCTGCGCGAGAGCGAGCCTCAAGGTTTTCGCCTCACAGTCATAAACCTAGCTTAGACACTAGAGTGCCGGCGCATGGAGGTCACTTTTCCACGCCGCTTTCGC
>JACDCN010000336.1 GCA_013817555.1 Actinomycetota bacterium | reverse complement strand
GAGACCTCGGAGAGGGTCCGCCTGGAACGCGTTTGTACGTTGCTCGAGGAGGCCGCGGTCGCCGTCGAACGGCAACGGGGTGCCGCCGAGCGCGCGGCGACGAACGGCAAGGTGGAGCTCGGGTGAGCCGAACTGCCGGGGGTACGATGCACCTGTGGCCGTAACCACTCAACCGAAGCTCGACGCCCAGCGCATCCGAGCTGATTTCGCGTATCTGGAAGAGCTCGTGAACGGGAAGCCGTTCGCGTACCTCGACTCGGCGGTCTCGACGCAGAAGCCGCGGCAGGTGCTCGACGCGATGCGCGAGTTCTACGAGCACTCGTATACGAACGTCCACCGAAGCGTCTACCGCCTCGCCGAGCGTGCCACGGAGGGCTTCGAAGGCGCCCGCCAGAAGGTCGCGGCCTTCGTCAACGCGCCGTCGGAGCGAGAGGTGATCTTCACTCGTAGCTCGACGGAGGCGCTCAACCTGGTCGCGTATGCCTGGGGGCTCGACAACCTGGGGAAGGGCGATCTCGTCGTCGTCACCGAGCTCGAGCATCACTCGAACTTCGTGCCCTGGCAGTACGTGGCAAAGCGAACGGGCGCGACCTTCCGCCACATCCCGATCGACGACCAGGGCGAGCTCCAGCTGGACGTGCTGGACTCGTTGGCGCGCGAGGGAACCGTCAAGGTCGTCGCCAACAACCTCGTCTCCAACTCGCTCGGCACCATCAATCCCGTCGAGAAGCTCGCAGCCTGGGCGCACGAGCAGGGAGCGATCATGGTCGTCGACGCCGCCCAAGCCGCGCCCCACCGCCCGATCGACGTTCAAGCCCTCGGCTGCGACTTCTTGGCGTTCTCCTCGCACAAGATGTGCGGGCCGAGCGGAGTCGGCGCGCTCTGGGGGCGGCGGGAGCTGCTCGAAGAGATGTCGCCCTTCAACCTCGGCGGCGAGATGATCCGCTCGGTCTCCATCGACAAGACCACGTGGAACGAGCTTCCCTACAAGTTCGAGGCCGGTACGCCCGCAATCGCGGAGGCGTACGGCTTCGGGGTGGCCATCGACTACATCTCGGAGATCGGGCTCGAGGCGATCGAACGCCACGAGCAAGAGCTCGTCACCTACGCCATGGGGCGTCTCGCCGGGCTCGACTGGGTGACCGTGTACGGACCGCCCGCCGACCGCCGGGCGGGCATCGTGTCCTTCAACGTGGACGGCGTTCATCCCCATGACGTCTCGCAGCTGCTCGACTGGGAAGGCATCGCTGTTCGAGGCGGCCATCACTGCACCCAGCCTTTGATGACGCGACTCGGAGTGAGCGCGACCACGCGTGCGAGCTTCTACGTGTACACGATCCCCGAGGAGGTCGACCGGCTGGTCGACGGCCTCCACAAGGTCAAGAAGTCGCTCGGATGAATGAGTTCGATCAGCTCTACCGGGAGGTCATCCTCGATCACTACAAGAACCCTCGGAATCACGGGTTGCTCGACCCGGCCGATGCACGCGCAGAGGGGCAGAATCCGCTGTGCGGAGACGAGATCACCGTCTCGGTGCGGCTCGGCGAAGGGGACGTGATCGAAGAGGTCGGCTTCGACGGGCGCGGCTGCGCGATCAGCCAGGCCGCAACCTCGATGTTGACCGACCTCGTCAAGGGAAAGACCGCGCTGGAGGTGGCCGAGATGCCGAAGGAAGCGCTGCTTGACGAGCTCGGCATACCGCTGACGCCGGTCCGGCTCAAATGCGCGATTCTCGGCCTTGGAGTGATCAAGGTCGCGTTGCACAAGGCCAAGGGCACGCCGCTTCCCGAGGAGTGGGGGACGTCGACGCGCGATCTCGTCCTCGACTGAGACCCGACCGATGACGATCGAGGTCTGCCCGGTCGAGGAGCTCCCGGCCGGAGCGATGCGGCTCGTTCCGGCGGGCCCACTGACGATCGGCGTCTACAACTGCGCTGGAAAGCTCCATGCGATCGAGGATCGCTGCTCGCACGACGACGGGCCGCTTTGCGAAGGCGACTGGGAGCCCGAGCTCTGCGTCGTCGTCTGCCCGCGTCACGGATCGCGCTTCGACCTCGAGTCGGGGATCCCGATGACGCTTCCCGCGTTCGAGGCCGTTCCGGTCTTCCCGGTGTCAGTGCGAGACGGGATGATCGTCGTCGACGTGGAGCAGCACTAAATGCTCGACGAGCAGGTGCTCGCCGTTCTCGCCCGCCTCGAACAGGAAGACCGGGCCGAGCGCGAGGCGGGCGTCCCGGCACGGAGCCGCTCGCGCCAGGTCGAGCCGACAACGGGG
>JACDCN010000335.1 GCA_013817555.1 Actinomycetota bacterium | reverse complement strand
AGCGTCGCGAACGGCCACAGGGCAGACGAGAACCATGTGTCCAGGACGTCCTCGTCCTGGCGTAGCTCGCCCGACCCACACTGCGCGCACGATTCGGGCTCCGACTCGACGACGGTCATATGCCCGTCCGGGCAGTACCAGACGGGAATCCGGTGTCCCCACCAGAGCTGGCGCGACACGCACCACGGCCGAATCGACTCCATCCAGCGCAGGTACACGTCGGCGTAGCGCTCGGGCCGAAAGCGGACGCGACCGTCGCGGACGGCCTCGATCGCCGGAGCCGCGAGCTCCGTCATCTCGCACCACCATTGCAGCGTGATCAGCGGCTCGATCCGAGAGCCGCAGCGATCGCAGTGTCCGACCGAGTGCCGGTACGGCTCTGCGGACACGAGGAGGTCGCGGTCGCGCAGGATTGCCACGATCTTCGCAGTGGCCTCCACCTGGTCCAGGCCCGCGAACTCGCCGGCGTCGTCGTTCATGCGACCGTCGAGGGCGATCACGGTCAACTCGGGAAGCCCGTGCGTGCGCCCGATGTCGAAGTCCATCGGATCGTGACCGGGAGTGATCTTGACCGCGCCGGTCCCGAACTCGGGATCGACGCGATCGTCGGCGATGATCGGGACGCGCCGTTCCGCGACGGGGACGATGGCTTCCTGCCCGACCAGGTGTCGGTAACGCTCGTCCTCGGGGTGCACCGCGACGGCGACGTCCGCGAGCATCGTCGGCGGCCGCACGGTCGCGATCGTGAGCTCCCCCTCGCCGCCGGCGAGCGGGTAGCGGATCGTGTAGAGCGTGTCGTTCTCGTCGATGTGATTGACCTCGAGGTCGGAGATCGCGCTTGCGCAGCGCGGGCACCAGTTGACGATCCGGTTGTCCCGATAGAGGAGGCCGCGCTCGTACAGGTGGACGAAGAACCTGAGGACGGCGCGGACGTAGCTCTCGTCCATCGTGAAGCGCTCGCGGCGGTAGTCGAGCGACGACCCGAGCCGACGGAGCTGTCCGATGATCACGCCGCCGTAGTGCTCGAGCCATTGCCACGTTCGCTCGATGAACGCCTCGCGGCCGAGGTCGTGCCGGCTCAACCCCTCTTTCGCGAGCTCGCGCTCGACGACATTCTGGGTCGCGATGCCCGCGTGGTCGTATCCCGGCTGCCAGAGCACCGAGAAGCCGCGCATGCGATGCCAGCGGATGAGCAAGTCCTGGACGGACGCGTTCAACGCGTGGCCCATGTGCAGGTTGCCGGTCACGTTCGGGGGTGGGATCGCGATCACGAAGGTCTCGCGCTCGGCCTCGGGCTCGGACTGGTAGAGGCTTTCCTCTTCCCACGTCTTCTGCCAGCGGGCTTCGACGCCTTCAGGCGTGTAGAGCGGTTCCATGGCCGGTGAGTCTAGAAAGGAGCGGTCGCGGCGCGGGTCGGCGTCTAGACGCCGCTGCGCCGCTTGGCTACCGGGGACAGCGGGGTGCCTGTTCCGTCGCGCATGCGGCGAGGATAGCACGATATCTCATCTGATATCGTAGCCTCGTGACGGCCGGAGAGCTCCTGCGCGAAACCCGGCGCCGGCACGGCCTGACCCAGCGCCAGCTCGCGATCCGCGCCCGGACCTCCCAGGCCGCGATCTCCCGTATCGAGCGCGGAGTCGTGTCGCCCACCGTCGAGACGCTCGCCGAGCTTCTCTGGATGATGAACGAGGAGCTCGTCCTGGGCGCCGAGCCCGTGGATTGGGGTCATGACATGACGCTCAATCAGGCGAACTTGGCCATCGATCCGGAAGCACGCATACGGCGAGGAGTCGTCTATTCGCGGCGCATGGCTCAGATCCGCGGAGTCGCAGCCCGTGCCGGAACCTGAGTTCGACCCTCAGCCGCTTCTCGAGGTACTCACTCGACACGACGTCGACTTCGTCCTCATCGGGGGGCTCGCCGGAACCGCGCACGGTTCTGCGTACATCACCCAGGACGTCGATGTCGCATACGAGCGTTCGAAAGCCAATCTCGAGCGACTCGCATCGGCGCTCTCGGAGCTTGGGGCAACGCTACGAGGCGCACCAGCCGATCTTCCGTTTCAGCTCGATGCCGAGGCTCTGCGAGCCGGTCTGAACTTCACGTTCGACACTCGCTTCGGCTCTCTCGACATCCTCGGTGAGCCAGCAGGAGCGCCTCGCTACGAGGAGCTGCTATCCGCCGCATCATCGGAGGCCCTTTGGGGGGTGCATATTCACGTCGCCTCGTTGGATCACCTCATCGCGATGAAGGAGGCCGCTGGCCGTACCAAGGACAAACTCC
>JACDCN010000334.1 GCA_013817555.1 Actinomycetota bacterium | reverse complement strand
CGACGACGTCCGGGAACAGCGCCTGCCTCGCGGTCGCGCCTGGCGCATCCAAGAGGGCGCCCAGGAACACGAGCGCCATGAGCTGCCAGAGCTCGATCCCGACGGTCGAGTGAAGCAGAGGTATGGCTGCGACCGCCGACCGCGCTTGCGAGGTCGGCGATCACGCTCGTCGCCCTAAAGCCGAGCCTGTCCACGATGACACCGCCGAAGAACGCGGCGAGAACTGCGGGAAGGAAGTTGAAGAAGACAGCGAGCCCCGTGAGTGCCGGGCTGCTCGTCGTGACGAGCACGTACCAGGGAATCGCGAGTTGCGCCACGGCGTTGCCGACGAGCGAGATCGAGTCCGCGACATAGAGCGCGTAGAGGGGTCGCCGTCTCATCGTGGTCGCACGCTAAGCCGTCACTACAATCCGCCGCGCTCATGAACGTCGTCGTCTACGTCTCCGACGCCCTGCGCGCCGACCATCTCGGCTGCTACGGCGCGCGGTTCGTCAACACGAAGACGATCGACGAGCTGGCAGCGGGCGGCATCCGCTTCGACCAGGCGATCAGCGCCGCGCCTTGGACGGCGCCGTCGATGACCTCGATGGTGACCGGGCTCTACCCGCACCACCACGGGTATCTGCACTGGGACGCGGTCCTCGACCCGACCACGGAGACGCTCTTTCGTGCGCTCTCCGCCCACGGGTACGAAATTGGGACATTCGTCTTCGACCGGAACTACCTCTTCAAGGAGATGCCGGAAGCGAACATCCAGGGGACGAGCGAGACTCTCGACGGCGCGATCGCGTGGCTGCGAGAGAACCGCTCGAACCCCTTCCTTCTCTTCTTCCACAACTGGGCGACCCACATGCCCTACGAGATCCTCCACTCCGAGCGCAAGGACTGGCTCTCGGCGAAGCAGGAGGTGATCGGCGGCATCCAGGGCGACTCGGCGACGGCGCTCGAGGTCACGCGCGAGGGCTACCGCAAAGCGGTGGAGCGGCAGTCGGAGATTTTGGTCGCGACGATGCTGGAGGAGCTCGAGAGCCTCGGGCTCCGCGAGAACACGGTGTTCGCGTTCCTCAGCGATCACGGCGAGTCTTGGGGTGAGCGTTTCCCGAACAAGCAGGACGTCCAGGGCGTTTACCACATGCACGGCGCGACGCTCTACGACGAGGTCGTGCAGATACCGCTCATCCTCTCGGTGCCTGGGCAGCTCGAGCCAGGCGTGGTTCGGGAGCAGGTGCGCTCGGTCGATCTCATGCCGACTCTGCTCGAGCTCACCGACGTCCCGAGCGGGGAAGTCGACGGCATTTCCCTGTTGGAAGAGGAAGGCGACCGGCCGGCGGTGATCGCGGGGACGGACATGGGCACGCTGACGAAGCTCGCCGTCCGTCAGCCACCTTGGAAGCTGATCCTGCACGTGGAGAGCGGGGAGGAGGAGGCGTACAACCTCGAGCTCGACCCGCGCGAGCTGGACAGCCGCCCCGCCGACGTGCCGCCCGAGCTCAGGGAGCTGGTCTTCCAAGAGCTAGAGAGCGCCGAGCGGCGCGAGCTGACCGAGGAGGAGGAGGCGACGGTCGCGAAGCGGCTCGCCGACCTCGGCTACCTCTAGTGACTGCGCTCGCCCAGCTGTACGAGCGGATGTTCTTCATCCGCCGCTTCGAGGAGTCCCTGCTCGACCTCTTCGCGCAGGGGAAGCTCGTGGGCACCACGCACACATACATCGGGCAGGAGGCGAACGCCGTCGGGATCATCGACCACCTCGAGCCCGAGCGCGACGTCATCTTCTCGAACCACCGCTGCCACGGGCACTACCTCGCGTTCACCGACGACGACTTCGGTCTGCTGTGCGAGGTGATGGGCAGAGCGCCGGGTGTCTGCGGCGGCAAGGGGGGCAGCCAGCACCTCTGCAAGGGGAACTTCTACTCCAACGGCGTCCTCGGAAGCATCGTCCCGGTGGCGACCGGGATCGCGCTCGCGGAGAAGAAAAAGGGCACAGGTGCGGTTTCGACGGTCTTCCTCGGCGACGGCACACTCGGCGAGGGCGTGACGTACGAGTCGCTGAACATGGCCTCGCTCTGGAAGCTCCCCGTCTTCTTCGTGGTCGAGAACAACCACTACGCGCAGTCGACACCGGTCGAGCTCGAGCTCGCCGGCTCGATCCCCGCGCGGGCGGCTGCGTTCGGGATCGAGACTGCGGAGCTCGCGACGACGGACGTCGAGGAGATCCACGACGCGGCAGGGCGCGCGGCCGCGAGGATCCGCGAGACCTCCGAGCCGTTCTTCCTGGTGCTCGACACCTATAGATAC
>JACDCN010000333.1 GCA_013817555.1 Actinomycetota bacterium | reverse complement strand
CAAGCGTCTAGAAGGGAGGACAGATGGATCGAAGGCTGGTGGGTGGTATCGCCGCCGTGGCGGGCGCGGTCATCCTCGCTCTCTCGGCGCTCGCAGAGCCGATTGGGATCGGGAACGGAGATGGTTTCGGCCTGAAGCAGATCGTTGGAGTGATCGTCGGAGCAGTGGCCGTCGGCCTGGGGCTGTTTTTGTTTGCGCGTCGCGGAGGTGAGGCCTCGCTTCAACCGCACAACTGACGCATCCGAAGCGCGACGTAAACTGAGCTCCCAATGGATGTCGTCGAGCGGGCAGCCGCGCTCCGGGAGTACGCGGAGCAGACGGCGACGTGCACCAAGTGCGCGCTTGCCGCGGGGCGTACCCAGGTCGTGTTCGGCTCCGGTAGCCCCAATGCCGACCTCATGTTCGTTGGCGAGGCGCCCGGCTTCCACGAGGACCAGCAGGGAGTTCCGTTCGTGGGCCAGGCCGGCAAGCTGCTCGACCGGTTGCTCGAGGGGATCGGGCTCACGCGTGCTGATGTGTACGTGGTGAACGTCCTCAAGTGCCGTCCTCCTGGGAACCGCGATCCGCTGCCTGAGGAGATCGCGTCGTGCGAGCCTCACCTCTTCCGGCAGATCGAGCTCATGGAGCCGACGCTCGTGGCCACGCTCGGGAACTTCGCGACGAAGCTGCTGTCGGGTCAGCCGGCGGGAATCACGCGCGTGCACGGACAGCAGCAAGAGGTGACACTCGGGTCGCGCAAGGTTTCCCTCTATCCGCTCTACCATCCTGCGGCCGCGCTCTACACCCCCTCGATGCTGAAGGTGCTCGAGGAGGACTTCGCGCGCATTCCTGAGCTCCTCGCCCAGGCGCAGGAGCCGCTCGCACCCGTCGAAGCCTCGTTAGCCCCGAAGCCAGAGCCCGAAGCCGTCCAGCTCGGCTTGTTCTGAGGTGCGCGTAAGGGTCGCCACGGCCTCGGCGGAGGAGACCGAGGCGGTTGCGGCTCGGCTCGCGAGAAAGCTCCATCCTGGCGATGTCGTCACGCTCTCGGGCGAGCTCGGCAGCGGGAAGACGACATTCGTCCGCGGCGCGTGCCGAGCACTCGGGGTCGATGCGCCCGTCACGAGCCCCACGTTCACGATCGGGCACCGCTACCGGGGGCTGAACCTGGAGGTGTCGCACCTCGATCTCTTCCGTTTCAGCGGGCTCTCGCCGGCGGAGTGGGGTGATCTCGAGCCTTACTTCGAGGACGCCGTCGTCTTCGTCGAGTGGCCGGAGGCAGGGCTCGAGGCGCTTCCTCCCGCTCGCATCGCGGTGCGGCTCGAGCACGGGGGAGGCGACCGCCGAGCCATCGAGCTCGCCGCTGCAGAGACCGCGCTGCTAGAAGGGATCGGGTGATGCTGGTTCTCGCTTTCGACACCGCCACTGACGTCGCCACGAGCGCTCTCATCGACGACGGCCGTGTGCTTGGCGAGCGGACATCGCTCGCTCGCACGCTCCTCGAAGACGTCGATGCGTTGCTCCTGGAAGCTCAGGCTGTGCCGTCCGATCTCGACGCGCTCGTCGTAGGCACGGGTCCCGGGAGCTTCACGAGCACGAGAGTCGGCCTCGCGCTCGCCCAGGGTCTCGCGCTGGCTCTCGACCTGCCGGCCGCAGGCATCTCGACCCTCGACGCGCTCGCGGCCGCCCGGGAAGGTGTCTGCCCGGTCGTCGACGCCCGCCGGCGCGAGGTGTTCGTCCTCGGGCCGCGTGTGAGCGCACCGGACGATCTCGAGCTCGAGCCCGGAGTGACTTGTATCGGGAGTGGGGCAATCCGGTACCGAGCGACGCTCGAGGACAAGGGTGCGCTCGTGCCGCCCGACGACGACGAGATCCACCTCCCGCACGCGCGCCTGCACGCCGCGCTCGCTCGCGAGTTCGGACCCGCGGAAGCGCTTACGCCCCTCTACGTCCGCTCCCCAGACGCAAAGGCTCCGAGCTCCGCATGAGCGTCGAGCTTCGCCCGCTCGAGATGCGCGACCTCGACACCGTGGAGGTCATCGAACGCGCGTCGTATCCGACACCTTGGTCGCGCTCGATGTTCGCCGCGGAGCTGCGGAAGCCGAGCGCGCTCGCGATCGGGGCGTATCTGGAGTCCGGCGAGCTCGTCGGCTACGCGTTCGTGTCGCGCTACGTGGACGCTTGGCACGTTATGAACGTCGCCGTCGCAGCCGAGCACAGACGCCTCGGCATAGGGACACGCCTCCTCGAGCGCGTCTTCGACGTCACATCTGAGGACCGCCGCCGCGGGTACACGCTCGAGGTGCGGGTCTCCAACGTGAGCGCAATCCGGCTCT
>JACDCN010000332.1 GCA_013817555.1 Actinomycetota bacterium | reverse complement strand
ACGCGGAGCCAGCGGGTGCGGGCCTGCGCCGACTCGATCGCGCCTCGCAGCACCTGCATGCGTGCGCGGGAGACACGCAGTCGTTCGAGCGCGGCGTCGAGTTCGGCGCTTCGGCGCTCCGCCTGCGCGAGGAGGGTCTCGGTCCGTGCGGTTCTCGCCTCGAGCGCGTCGAGCTCGGCGCTCATCGCCCTGCTCGTGCGCTTCAGCTGTCGCCACATCCCCAGACCGCGAATGACGCAAAACGCGGCAGCGACGACGACGACGAGCAAACCGGCGAGAAACGTGAGCAGAACCATCGCCGTAGAGACTAGAACTTCTTCTTCAGAAGGCCGAACAGCCCGCGGACGAGCTCGCGCTGAATCGTCCTTCCGGTGGACGACTTGAGGAAGTCGCCGATTGCGTCCGCCCCTCCAGCGGTCGCTTCGGCTGCCTTCTTCTGCCGCTGGCTCGTCGGCCGCGCGGGGGACGTGGAAGCCTGCTCGAGACGCCCTGCGAGCATCTCGCGCGCGCTCTGGCTGTCGAGACGCGTCCCGTATTTGGGATAGAGCGAGGAGCTCTTCGCGGTGCCCTCGACGTCGTCGGCCGGTCCCATGCGCGCATGCGGCGGCCGCATGCGCGTGTGCACGACCGGGGTGGGCACACCTGACTCGGACAGAATCGTCACCGCCGCTTCGCCGGTTCCCATCTGCGTGAGCAGCGCTTCGAGGTCGTAGAAGTCGGACTTGGGAAATGTGCGCACAGTCGCCCGCAGCGCTTTTGCGTCGTCCGGAGTGAACGCCCGCAGCGCGTGCTGCACCCGATTGCCGAGCTGACCCAGCACGTCGGCCGGAACGTCCTTCGGTGTCTGTGTGACGAAGAAGACCCCGACGCCCTTCGAGCGGATCAATCGCACCGTCTGCGTGACCGACTCGACGAACGCCTTGCTCGCGCCGTCGAAGAGGAGGTGCGCTTCGTCGAGGAAGAACACCAGCCGCGGCTTGTCGCGGTCGCCGACCTCTGGCAGCTGCTCGAAGAGCTCGGCAACCATCCACATGAGGACGGTCGACCATAGCTTCGGACGATCCTGAACGGCAGGAAGCTCGAGGCACGAGATGATCCCGCGCCCGTCCGTTGCAGTCCGCACGAGGTCGGCGATGTCGAGCTGCGGCTCGCCGAAGAAGTCGTTTCCGCCACCCTCCTCGAGCCCGACGAGCGAGCGCAGCAGCACGCCGACGGTCTGCGGGGAGAGCCCGCCGATACCACGGAGCTCGTCCTTGCCCGCGTCGGAGTCGAGGAACGTGAGCAGCGCCCGCAGGTCGGAGAGATCGAGCAGCGGAAGACCCTTTGCGTCGGCGTAGTGGAAGACGAGCGAGAGGCTCTGCTCCTGGGTCTGGTTCGAGCCGAGGATCTTCGCGAGCAGAAGCGGACCGAAATCGGAGACGGTTGCGCGCACCGGTACCCCCGGGCCGATGCCACCGAGCGACAGGTACTCGACTGGATATCCCGCGGGAGCCCACTCGATCCCGAGCTCCCGTGCGCGCTTCTTGGCGGGCCCGTCGTCCGAGCCGGGGAGCGCGATCCCGGAGACATCCCCCTTCACGTCGGCCGCGAAAACTGCGACGCCGGCGGCGGAGAGCTGCTCGGCGATCACCTGCAGCGTCCTCGTCTTGCCCGTCCCCGTCGCGCCGGCGATCAGGCCGTGCCGGTTCATCATCCGGAGGGGCACGCGCACGCCTGCCTCAGGTACGACCGCGCTCTCGTGGATCCCCAGGCCGAGCTCGATCGCTGCTCCGCCTATCGCGTACGCCTGGCCGATCGCTGTGCCGAAATCCGTCGCTGTTGCCGCTCGCGTGGCCATCGACCGCGATCGTAGCCGACGCTCGTTTGGCTCTCCTGCTGGCCTGAACTGGATCCGCCGGATCGGCGTTTTGTATCCAATCTCGGCGGGTAGCTCCGTATTTCGGCAGATCGGGGCACCCTATTGCGTATTTAGGATCCGAAACGTACGATCCGGGTCACAAATCGAGTCGGGAGGAGCGGGTGATGAGCGGAACGGGGACGAACGGACAAGGGCGGTGGGCGGGAATCGAGCGGCCGTATGCGCGTGAGGACGTCGAGCGCCTACAAGGGCGGTTCCGCATCGAGCACACGATCGCGCGCCTGGGCGTCAAGCGCGTCAACAACGCGCTTCTGCGTGCGGATCAGATCGACGCGGCCGAAGGCAAGAACGGGACGTACTGGCTCGCACCTGTGCTCGCTGACGCCGAGGCTGGCTTCGGCGGACCGCTCAACGCGTTCGAGCTGATGAAGTCATTCATCGAGGCCGGCGCCGCGGGGGTGC
>JACDCN010000094.1 GCA_013817555.1 Actinomycetota bacterium | reverse complement strand
CCGCCCAGGTAGTCCACGAGCTCACGCTCGACAACTTCCGCACGCTCTTCGAGCGAGATGTCTATCGCGACGTGGCCTGGCGCACGATTCGGATGGCGGCCCTCGTGACCGTCGCCGACGCCGTCCTCGCTTTCCCGATCGCTTACTACATGGCGCGAGTGGCCTCGCCGCGCACGCGAAACCTGCTCGTGGTTGCGGTGCTCATGCCTCTCTGGGCCAACTACCTGGTCAAGGCCTACGCCTGGCGGACGATGCTCTCTGACGGGGGAGTGATCAACTGGGCGCTCGGCCCGCTGGGGCTCCATTTCGACGGGTACTCGACAGTCGGCCTGTGGCTGGTCTTCACCTACCTCTGGCTGCCGTTCATGATCCTGCCGATCTACGCCGGGCTCGAGCGCATCCCCTCGTCGCTCTACGAGGCCTCAGCGGATCTCGGCGGCCGGTCGCTCGAGACGTTCACCCGTGTCGTGCTCCCGCTCGCGTTCCCGGCAGTCGTCGCCGGGTCGATCTTCACCTTCTCGCTCACCCTCGGCGACTACATCGCGCCGGGCCTCATCACCAGCGAGCAGTTCATCGGGACGGTTATCTACTCGATCCGCGGTGAAGCGCTTCCGGTCGCTGCCGCCTATTCGCTGGTGCCTATCGTCGTGATGATCGCTTACCTCCTCGTCGCCCGGCGGCTGCGGGCTTTCGAGTCGCTCTGATGGTCGAGTCCCAGCTCAGCCGCGTCCTTCTGCGCGCTGGCGCGATCCTCACTCTCGCGTTCATCTACGTGCCGTTGATCCTGATCGCGCTCTACGCGTTCAACCGGAACGTGACCCAGGGCTGGCCGATCGAGAACTACAGCACGAGGTGGTTCTCCGTCGCCTTCCACGACGAGGAGGTCAGGGAAGCGCTCGTGCTCTCCATTCTCGCCGCACTCGGCGCGACGGCGGTCGCGCTCGTTCTCGGGACACTCGCCTCGCTAGCCGTGTCGCGCTATCGCTTCTTCGGGCGAGATGTGATCTCGTTCGCCGTCATCCTTCCGATCGCGCTGCCGGGCATCATCACCGGCCTGGCGCTGCAGGCGACGATCGTCGACGTCCTCGGGCCTCTCGGGGTGAGCTTCGGGCTGACGACGATCATCATCGGCCACGCAACCTTCTGCGTCGTCGTCGTCTACAACAACGCGGTCGCACGGCTCAGGCGCACCGCAGGTTCGCTGGACGAGGCGTCGGCGGATCTCGGGGCCGACAGCTGGCAGACGTTTCGGTATGTGGTCTTTCCGCAGATGCGGACTGCTCTGCTGGCCGGCGCGCTCCTCGCGTTTGCGCTGTCGTTCGACGAGGTGGTGGTGACGATCTTCACGTCGGGCGCCGAGCAGACCCTTCCCATCTGGATCTTCGCAACCCTCTCACGGCCGGCGGAGCTGCCGATCGTCAACGTCGTCGCCCTGTTCGTGATCTTCGCGTCGATCGTTCCCGTGTACATCGCGCAGCGCCTCGCTGGAGGGACCGGCTTGACGAGCGATCGGCCCGCACGTGGAACCGTTGCGGCGGCGGTGGAGGCAGAACCGTAGAGGCGAGATTGCTCCCGTTCGTTTCTACCGCGGTGCGGTCTGAACCCCGGTGCCGATCGGGCAGCTCACGCCGGTGCCGCCGAGCCCGCAGTAGCCGTTCGGATTCGCGGCCAGGTACTGCTGGTGGTACGACTCCGCGTAGTAGAACGGGCCCGCTTCCGCGATCTCGGTCGTGATCGAGCCGTATCTTGCGCTCGTGAGCTCGCTTTGGAAACGCTCGCGGGAGACGAGCGCGGCGTCGCGTTGCGCATCGTTCGTCCAGAAGATCGCCGAGCGGTACTGGGTGCCGACGTCGTTCCCCTGCCGCATGCCCTGGGTCGGGTCGTGCCCTTCCCAGAAGATTCGGAGCATCTCCTCGAAGGTCGTCTCCGAGGCATCGAACACTGCAAGCACCACCTCGGTGTGCCCGGTCCGGCCGGAGCAGACCTCCTGATAGGTCGGGTTCGGCGTGAACCCGCCCGCGTAGCCGGCGGCGCTCGTGTAGGTCCCTGGCGCCTCCCAGAACAACCGCTCGGCGCCCCAGAAGCAGCCCATACCGAAGATCGCCTGCTCGGTTCCGTCAGGGAAGGGCGGCGTCAGCCGCGTTCCGAGGACAAGGTGCTCGCCGAGCCCCGTCATCTCGGCATCGCGACCGAAGAGAGCTGCCTCCGGCGCCGGCATTGCAACGTTCCTGCGCAGAAAGGACATGCTCCAAGGGTACCGGCACGCGTTCGGGGGAAGATGAGGCGCCGCCCGCGCGTCTTGAGGTCGAGGTTCAACCGACGAGAAGGAGCTATGGGATGACTACCGAGCTGGCCTCCGCGCGGAAGCCGGCGACGGTCGCCGCGGTCGCGGCGCTGCTCGGAACCTTCGCGTTCGCGCAGCAGGCCTCAGCCAGTGTGCAACCGTCGAAATCGCAGGCTCAGGTCAGTCAGGTTGCGAAGGCGGGTGCGCAGCTCAGCCAGCCCGCGCGCGCGAGCGTGCAGATCAGCCAACCTGCCTTGGCCAAGGCGCAGATCAACCAGCCGTCGCATACCAGGGCTCAGGTCAGCAGAACCGCGCAGGCGAGGTGGGCTGGGGTGCAGACGCAGCAGGCGAAGGCTCTCGGCGGGCTCACGTCGTTGTTGCGCGCCGGCACGCTCTAAGCACTCGAAGCGCGTCGCCTCGTCAAGGCGTGAGCGCTTGCGAGAGATCGTCCCAAAGATCCTCTGGATCTTCGAGCCCGACCGAGAGTCGAAGCAGGCCGGCCGGCACACGGTCTCCCTCCCAGCGGGACCTGGCTTCGATCCGTGAAGTGACGCCGCCGAGGCTCGTCTTGTTCGCGATGAGTCGCGTGCTGGTCTCCACGCGGCGTGCTGTGCCCGCGTCGGCGACATCGAACGACAGGAGCGCGCCGAAGCCCGGATGACGGACGGTCTCGACGGCGGGGTGGTCGCGGAGGCGATCCGCGATCGAGTTGGCTGTCTCGGTCTGCCGCGCGACGCGCACCTCGAGGGTCTGTAGCCCTCGCAGAAGGAGCCAGGCGACGTCGGGCGCCGCGACCGGACCTGTGCGCGAACGGAACTCGCGCAGCCGCGCAGCAGTCTCTGGGTCGCTGGTAACGAGTGCCCCGACAAGGGCGTCGTCGTGTCCGGCCAGGCCCTTGGTCGCCGAGTGGAGCGCGATCTGGCACCCGCGCTCGAGGGGCTTCACATGAAGCGGGGTCGCAGCCGTGGAGTCGCAGACGACCGGTGCGGGATGCGCCCTCGCTGCCTCGAAGTCCGGCATCGTCAGGAACGGGTTCGAGGGCGCCTCGATCCAGACGAGGTCCGCGTCAGGCGGCGGCGGGCCGGTCTGGTCGAACTCCACCTGTCGTACGCCCCAGCGTTCGAGCTCGCCGAGCAGCACCCCGGTTCCGTAGTACGCGCCCTCGGCGAGGGCGACAGTCTGTCCGGGCGAGAGCAGCGCGAGCACGACTGCGGTCGAGGCCGCCGCGCCAGATGCGAAGAGAAGCGCTTCTCCTCCGTCGAGCTCGCCGAGTGCGTGCTCGGCGGCGGCGACCGTGGGACTCGAGAACCGGGTGTACGAGAACGCGCCGGGCTCACCGTCCTCGTACTGCCACGTCGTCGAGCGGTCGATCGGAACGGATCCGCTCACGGCCCGACTCTAACGCTGCCACTCGTCTTAACAGGCCTGGCACTGTGAGCGTGAAGAGTTGGCGCCAATCGTTCCACCGTTAGGCTCCGGGCCGGTGGCCGAGAAGCACGACACGACCGAGGCGAAGCTTCGCTGGCTCGAGGAGCTGCGAGAGGAGTCGCTCCACGCGGGAAGCGAGAAGCACATCGCGCGCCAGCGTGAGCGCGGGAAGCTGCTTGCGCGCGAGCGCCTCGAGAAGTTGCTCGATCCCGGGTCGTTCGTCGAGCTCGACCGCTTCGTTCGACATCGCGAGGCCGAGTTCGGAATGCGCGAAAACCGGCCGTGGGGCGACGCCGTCGTGACCGGATACGGAACGATCTTCGATCGCAAGGTCTTCGTCTTCTCCCAGGACTTCACCGTTTTCGGTGGCTCGCTCTCGGAGGTCTTCGCCGAGAAGGTCTGCAAGGTGATGGACATGGCCGTGAAGTACGGCTGCCCGGTGATCGGGATCAACGACTCGGGCGGCGCCCGCATTCAGGAGGGGGTGGTCTCGCTCGCCGGTTATGCGGAGATCTTCTGGCGGAACGTTCAGGCCTCGGGCGTCGTGCCGCAGATCTCGCTCGTCATGGGGCCGTGTGCGGGCGGGGCGGTGTACTCGCCGGCGATGACCGACTTCGTGCTGATGGTGGAGGAGACGTCGTACATGTTCATCACCGGACCCGATGTCGTGAAGACCGTCACCGGCGAGGACGTCAGCTTCGAAGAGCTCGGCGGCGCGGCGACGCATGCGACCAAGTCTGGAGTCGCGCATTTCACCGCACCGGACGAGGAGACGTGTCTCGAGGAGGCCCGCTACCTGCTCTCGTTTCTCCCTCAGAACAACGTCGATCCGCCGATGTACGCGTATCCGTCGGATCCGGTGGAACGGGAGGACGCGTCACTCGACACGATCGTTCCCGACAGTCCCAACAAGCCCTACGACATGAAGCAGGTGGTCGAGCGGGTCGTCGACGACGCGGCGTTTCTCGAGGTGCAGCCGCACTGGGCGGAGAACATCGTGTGCGGCTTCGCGCGCCTCGGAGGGCACTCGATCGGAGTGGTCGGGAACCAGCCCGGCGCGCTTGCGGGGGTGCTCGACATCGACGCGTCCGTCAAGGCCGCCAGATTCGTCCGCACATGCGACGCCTTCAACATCCCGCTCGTGACCTTCGTCGACGTGCCGGGTTTCCTTCCCGGGCCGGCGCAGGAATGGGGCGGGATCATCCGGCACGGCGCAAAGCTGCTCTACGCTTACGCCGAAGCGACCGTGCCGAAGCTCACCGTGATCACGCGCAAGGCCTATGGCGGGGCGTACGACGTCATGTCCTCTAAACACATCCGGGCCGACTTCAACGTCGCGTGGCCGACGGCGGAGGTCGCGGTGATGGGACCGGAGGGCGCGGTCAACATCGTGTTCCGCTCCGAGCTCGCCGAGTCCGACGCTCCCGATGCGAGGCGGGAAGAGCTGATCGCCGACTACAAGGAGCGTTTTGCCAACCCGTATACCGCGGCCGAGCGAGGGTATGTCGATGACGTGATCGAGCCACGTCGCACGCGACCGGTGTTGATCTCCGCCCTGGAGACGGCGCTGACGAAACGCGAGCCGAAGCCGAAGCGAAAGCACGGGAACATCCCGCTCTAGGCGGACACACCTACGTAGGCCGCGCGGCGTCGGGCTCTCCTCGTTCGCGTAGCCTGGGTTGATGCATCTCGAGGCCGTGCCTCCGCTGTCCCCGGCCGAGTTGGCGGTCCTCGAACATGCTCTTGCGCAAGCCGAAATCGGGTTCGACGCACGGTCCGAGCGCCCCTTCCCGAGGTGGAGGAGCCTGTCCGCCGCTGAAGCCGTGGACGCAAGAAGCGCGACGCCAGTCGGCTACGCGCGTTCGCCGCGGAGCACGCCCGGCGCGACCCGCGCATAGTCGAGCCCCGAGATCCACGTCGCGGCGAGCGCGAGGAGAAGCGCCCACCACGCGATGTCCTCGCTCCACGCACCGGCTGCAGCGAATCCGCCGATCGTCGCGGCCACCGCCTGTGCCCATGTCTTGAGCCGTCCCAGGTCACGGGCGCCGAGTACAACTCCGCGTTCGACCGCTGCGAGACGGAGCCCCGAGACCAGGAGCTCACGCACGACGATGAGCGCAACCATCCATGCGGGCGCCACGCCTTCGCCGATCAACATCACCAGGGCGGCGAGGACGAGCACCTTGTCCGCGACCGGATCGAGGAGCTTGCCGAGTGAAGAGCTGGTTCCCCGGCGGCGCGCGAGCCAGCCGTCGATCTGGTCGGTTGCCATGGCCACGACGAAGATTGCCGTCGCCCAGTAGGCATGGTTGGGGAAGTCCCAGGCAAATAGGAGCACTACGACGGGTACGGCAGCGACGCGCGCGACCGTGAGCTGATCGGGAAGGCTCACCGTCCGGGAGAATACGTCTCCCATGCCGCCGTTCACGAAGGTTCTCGTTGCCAACAGGGGTGAGATCGCAGTCCGCGTCTTCCGGACACTGCGCGAGCTCGAGATTTCGACCGTGGCCGTCTATTCCGAGCCGGATCGCCGGATGCTGCACGTCTCCGCGGCGGACGAGGCCCATCTCATCGGATCCGGCCCGGCCGCAGACAGCTATCTCCGTGGCGATCGGATCATCGAAGTGGCGGAACGTGCGGGAGCAGCAGCGATCCATCCCGGATACGGGTTCTTGGCGGAGAACGCGGCGTTCGCTCGCGAGGTGATCGGATCCGGTCTCGTCTGGATCGGCCCGCCGCCGGAGGCCATCGAGGCGATGGGATCCAAGATCGCGGCCCGGAAACGGATGCAGGCGGCAGGGGTACCGATCATCCCCGGGTCCACCCGACCCGCCGAGAGCGCGGACGAGGTGCTCGACGTCGCGGCGGAGATCGGCTACCCCATTGCGATCAAGGCTTCCGCCGGGGGAGGGGGAAAGGGCCTCAGGATCGCTCTCGCGCCCGAGGAGGTCGAGCGAGCGTACGACGCCGCCCGACGAGAGGGAGAGGCCTACTTCGCCGACGCGGCGGTTTACGTCGAGCGCTACCTCGACGACCCCAGGCACGTGGAGGTGCAGATCCTCGCCGACAGGCATGGCGCCGTCGTCCATCTCGGCGAGCGCGACTGCACGATTCAGCGGCGCCATCAGAAGCTCGTCGAAGAGACACCCTCTCCTGCCGTCGGGCCGGAGCTGCGTGACCGCATCGGGTCGATAGCGGTCGACGCCGCCCGCGCCGTGGCGTACCAGTCGGCCGGCACGATCGAAGGGCTGCTCACTCCCGATGGGTCGTACTACTTCCTGGAGATGAACACCCGCATCCAGGTCGAGCACACGATCACCGAGGCTGTGACCGGCATCGATCTCGTCCGCGAGCAGGTTTTGATCGCAGCCGGCGAGCCTCTCTCCTTCACGCAGGAGGACGTCTTCCTGAGGGGCCATGCGATCGAGTGCCGTATCAATGCCGAGGACGTCGCCCGTGGCTTTCTGCCGACACCGAGTCGTGTCGAGGCCTATCGCGAGCCCGGCGGCATCGGCGTGCGCGTGGACTCCGGTGTTCGGGCAGGGGACGTGATCTCGGACCTGTACGACCCCCTGATCGCCAAGCTCGTCGTCCACGATGTCGACCGGGAGCGCGCCCGGCGCCGTGCGTTGCGCGCGCTCGAGGAGTTCGTGATCCAAGGCCCGAAGACGCTCATCGGGTTCCACCGGGCGCTCTTGTCTTCTCCCTGCTTCGTCGAGGGCGAGACATGCCAAGGGCTCGTGGAGTCCGAGGAGCTTGCCGAACGGGCTCAGGAGCTGGATGAAAAGTTGTCTCACGAGAAAACAAGAATAGAGCGCGCGTCGGACGGCGCCGGACAGACGCGCGCGCGTGTCCTGGAGGTCGAGTTCGACGGTCGCCGCCACGAGATTCGCGTGCACGCGCCGGAACCCGGTTGGGCCGAGCTCGCTCGCCGACACAGAGAGCGGAGCAAGAGCCTAGGTGGCGATGCGACGGGTGCGATCGTCAGTCCGATGCAGGGAACCGTGCTCGAGGTCGCTGTGGCCGACGGGGACGAGGTCGACGCGGGAGCACTGATCTGCGTCGTCGAAGCAATGAAGATGGAGAACGAGATCGTGGCTCACCGAGGCGGGCTCGTGG
>JACDCN010000331.1 GCA_013817555.1 Actinomycetota bacterium | reverse complement strand
GCCGAAGGCAAGAACGGGACGTACTGGCTCGCACCTGTGCTCGCTGACGCCGAGGCTGGCTTCGGCGGACCGCTCAACGCGTTCGAGCTGATGAAGTCATTCATCGAGGCCGGCGCCGCGGGGGTGCACTTCGAGGATCAGCTCTCTTCCGAGAAGAAGTGCGGCCATCTGGGCGGGAAGGTGCTCATCCCGACGAGCCACTTCGTCCGGACGCTGGTCTCGGCGCGCCTCGCCGCCGACGTGCTCGATGTGCCGACCGTGCTCGTCGCCCGCACCGACGCACTCTCCGCGACGCTGCTCACGAGCGACGTGGACGAGCGCGATCGCGCGTTCTTGACGGGCGAGCGTACCCCGGAAGGGTTTTTCCGCATCGAGCCGGGGATCGAGGCGCCGATCGCGCGGGCGCTCGCCTACGCGCCGTATGCCGATGTGCTCTGGTGTGAGACGTCCACACCCGACCTCGACGAGGCAGCTGCTTTCGCCGAGGCAGTGCACGCCCAGTATCCGGGGAAGCTCCTCGCGTACAACTGCTCGCCGTCGTTCAACTGGAAGAAGCACCTGGACGACAAGACGATCGCGTCGTTCCAGCAGGAGCTCGCGGACATGGGGTACCGATTCCAGTTCGTGACCCTCGCCGGCTTCCACGCGGTGTGCTCGTCGATGTTCGATCTCGCGCGCGGCTATGCCGACGAGGGCATGAGCGCATACGTCCGGCTCCAGGAGCAGGAGCTCGCGGCCGAGGAGCACGGCTACACCGCGACCAGGCACCAGCGTGAGGTCGGGGCTGGCTACTTCGACTCCGTCCTCGAGGCGATCACCGGCGGCCAGAGCTCGACGCTCGCCCTGAAAGGCTCGACCGAGGAGGCGCAGTTCGAGCCTAAGATCACGGCGTGACGACACCGGCGGTTGATCAGGGCGTTACCCTTCACGGCCCCGACGAGGCCGGGGTGCTGACACCTGAGGCGCTCGATCTCGTCGAGGCACTCGAGCGGGAGTTCGGGCGGAGGCGGCTCGAGCTCCTCCAGGCCCGGGCGGAGCGTCAAGAGAGGATCTCTGCGGGTGAGCTGCCCGATTTCCTCGAGGAGACCCGCTCGGTGCGCGAGGGCGATTGGCAGGTCGCGCCTGTCCCAGCCGACCTGCAAGACCGGCGAGTCGAGATCACCGGACCGGCGGGCGACCGGAAGATGGTGATCAACGCGCTCAACTCAGGCGCCAAGATCTACATGGCCGACTTCGAGGACGCGAACTCACCGACTTGGGAGAACGTCGTCCAGGGCCAGCTCAACCTCACTGATGCGATCGAGCGGACGATCTCTGTCGAGACGCCCGAGAAGAGCTATCGACTCAAGGACGACAGCGCAGTGCTGCTCGTACGTCCGCGCGGCTGGCATCTCACTGAGCAGCACATGGAGGTGGACTTCCGGCCCGTGTCCGCGAGCCTGTTCGACTTCGGTATCTACTTCGCGCGGAACGCAGCTCGCCTGCTCGAGCGCGGAACGGGCCCGTACTTCTATCTCCCGAAGCTCGAGAGCCACGTCGAGGCGCGGCTCTGGAACGATGTTTTCCGTTTCTCCCAGGATCGTCTCGGTCTCCCTCAGGGCACGATCAAGGCGACCGTCCTCATCGAGACCATCCTCGCGGCGTTCGAGATGGAGGAGATCCTGTACGAGCTCCGCGAGCACTCCGCCGGGCTCAACGCAGGCCGCTGGGACTACATCTTCTCCGTGATCAAGAAGCTTCGCGACCGGGACGACTTTGTGCTCCCGGACCGCGTTCAGGTCACGATGGCGGTGCCGTTCATGCGCGCGTATACCGAGCTCCTCGTCCGTTCGTGCCACACGCGCGGAGCGCACGCGATCGGCGGGATGGCGGCGTTCATCCCTAGTCGGCGTGACGCGGAGGTGAACGAGATCGCGCTTACGAAGGTTCGCGAGGACAAGCTGCGCGAGTCGGGCGACGGGTTCGACGGGACCTGGGTCGCGCACCCCGATCTGGTTCCCGTTGCGAAGGAGGTCTTCGACGCCGCTCTCGGCGAGGAGCCGAACCAACTCGAACGGCGCCGCGAGGACGTCTCGACCGAGGCCGCCGACCTTTTGAACGTAGCGGCCACGCCAGGCGAGATCACCCAGGAAGGAGTTCGCGCAAACGTCTCGGTGGGAATCCGGTACATCGCCTCATGGCTTTCCGGAGTCGGGGCTGCGGCGATCGACAACCTGATGGAGGACGCTGCAACCGCCGAGATCTCCCGCTCGCAGGTGTGGCAATGGGTCCACCATGGACGCGTGGAGAGGGCGGACGTCGAGCGGATCGTGGCGGAAGTCGTCGCGGA
>JACDCN010000093.1 GCA_013817555.1 Actinomycetota bacterium | reverse complement strand
CGGGCCAGACGGACGACGTCGTCGGGATCCTCAAGGCAACGGGCACGGACGTCGTCGTCAACTATCTTCCCGTCGGTTCCGAGGCTGCGACCAAGTGGTATACCGAGCAGATTCTCGAGGCCGGCGTCGCGATGGTGAACTGCATGCCCGTCTTCATTGCGCGGGAGCCCTATTGGCAGAAGCGCTTCGAGGACGCCGGCGTGCCGATCATCGGCGACGACATCAAGTCACAGGTCGGCGCGACGATCACACACCGCGTTCTGACGACGCTGTTCGGCGACCGCGGGGTCCACCTCGATCGCACGATGCAGCTCAACGTCGGTGGCAACTCCGACTTCCGCAACATGCTGGAACGGGAGCGGCTCGAGTCGAAGAAGATCTCGAAGACGAACGCCGTGACGTCGATGCTCGACTACGACATCGGCGCGGACAACGTCCACGTCGGCCCGTCCGACTTCGTGCCGTGGCTCAGCGACCGCAAGTGGGCGTACATCCGCATGGAGGGCTCCTCCTTCGGGGACGTGCCGCTCAATCTCGAGCTCAAGCTCGAGGTGTGGGATTCGCCGAACTCGGCCGGAATCGTGATCGACGCCGTCCGGCTCGCAAAGCTCGCCCTGAACAACGGCCTCTCGGGCGCGCTCGAGGCGCCGAGCGCGTACTTGATGAAGTCGCCGCCGAAGCAGATCCGCGACGACGAGGCGCACGAGCAGAGCGAGCGCTTCATCGTGAAGAACGCCGTCTCGAGGAAGAAGGCGGCCGCGAAGGCATAGCTATTCGAGGACTCGCGGCGCGGAGTCGTCGGCGACAAAGCCCACGCGTTTGTGGGTCGCGTCGCAGAACGGCTTCGTCCGCGAGTGCCCGCACCGGCAGAGCACGATCGCGCTTCCTTCCGGGAGCACGAACTCGTTCCCGTCCGCATCGATCACGCGTACCGGCCCCTCGACCTTATAGGGACCGTTGGCGCGGGCCTTGATGGTGACCTCGCTCATGCGCCCAAGTTACAAGTTGCACTGGGCCCGAAGACGACCCCGAGCGCTAGCGGGCTAGACTCGCCAAACCGATGAGCCTGCGCATCTGCTTCGTCACGCCGTTCGCGTGGTCGCAGCCGCACGAGGTGAACGCGCACATCGAGGGGACGGCGGCTGCGCTCCGGAGGCTCGGCCACGAGGTGACTGTGCTCGCACCCTCATCGCGCGCACGAGATCTCCTGGCAGGTCGACGTGCGCTCCAACGAGGCACGGACGCGGAGGTGATCGCAGTCGGACCGTCGATCCCCATCTCCCGCCGCACGAACATGGGTGTTCCGGTGGCAGTCCGAGCGAATCTGCGACTCGCTCTTGCACGCGGTCGCTACGACGTCGTACACGGATTCGAGCCCGGCCTCCCGAGCTTGTCGTACCTCGCGCTCACCACCACACACGCGCTGACAGCCGCGACCTTCTTCTCGCCAGACCGTCTCGTCTATCCGCCGCAGCGCTCCCGCCGAGACCGACTGCGCACCCGCGTCGACGCCCTCCTCGCCACCTCGCAGACGACCGCCGACGCCGCCGAGGAGCGGTTCGAGGGCGACTACGCGCTCGTCCCCATCGGGGTCGACACGTCTCTTTTCCGCCCAGGAGACAAGCGCCAGGTGATCGCGCTCGAACTCGAGCTTGCAGGGCGCGGCGTGACGCGAGCCGTCGCACGGCTCCTTCGCGACCTCCCCGGCTGGGAGCTGACGCTCCTACACACCAAGCCGCTCGGATTCCGACCAACGATCCCACGCTCGGTTCGCGACCGATCGCACGTCCGCCTGGTGCGACGAACGGAGCAGCGCGCAGCCGTCCTGGCGGAGGCGGCGATCTTCGTCCCCGCCCCTGAGGGCGAGGCCCGGCTGGCGCTCGAGGCTGCCGCATCGGGAGCCGCGATCGCGAGCGGCGGAGACGATCCCGACCGCGTCGCCGCGGACGTCCAACGACTGACCGCGGACAGGGAGCTCCGGAGCCGCGTCGCAGCCAAAGGCCAACGACGCGCGGAGCGGGAGAGCTTCGATCTCGTCGCCAGGGAGCTCCATACGCTTTACTCACGCCTCGCTCACAAGCGCCGCGACCGCGCCATCGGAGTCGTGGGCGCCGACCCGCTCGAGGGTCGCGACTGGATCGTCGTCGACCTGCACATGCACACGGACTGGTCACACGACTGCTCGATCCCTGTCACCGATCTCCTCGATCACGCGGAGGAGATCGGCCTCGGAGGGATCGCGATCACCGATCACAACGTCTTCGGAGGCGCGCGTGAAGCGGTCGAGCTCGCCGGCGACCGCGACCTCGTCGTCATTCCCGGTGAAGAGGTCAAGACCGACGGCCAGGGCGAGGTGATCGGCCTCTTCCTCGAGGAGGAGATCCCACGGGGGCTCTCGTTTGCAGACACGATCGAGGCGATCAGGGAGCAGGGCGGGCTCGTCTACCTCCCGCATCCCTTCGACCGGCTGCACGCGATCCCCGATCCCGCGACCATCCATCGCCATCTCGCGGAGATCGATGTCTTCGAGGTCTTCAATGCACGGCTCCTGCGCGACTCGTTCAACGACGAGGCGCTCCGCTTCGCTCGCAAGTACCGGCTCCTCCAGGGCGCCGGTTCCGATGCCCACGTCGTGCAGGGTGTCGGAACGGGCGCCGTCACCATGCGGCGATTCGAGGGCGCTGAGGAGTTCCTGCTCTCGCTCCGCACCGCCGAGGTGCTGCGCCGCCCGAAGTCGCTGGCCTACCTCCAGTCGCTCAAGTGGGTGGCCCAGGTCAAGGAAAAGGTCCTGTAAGCGAGAAGGTGCTCCTCGACTCCGTGCCAGCGGCCTTGCCCACCGACGAGATCTACGAGCGCTACCTGAAAAAGGCCATTGCCGAGATCAACGAGCTCGGCGACGAGCTCGCGCGGACCGGTGACGAGCTCCGTGTCCCGGTCGTGGGCTCTGGCCACCCGCTTGCCGATGTCCTTCTCTTGAAGTACCTGCCTCAGACCCCGGAGATCCAGGAGGGCGTCGCGTTCTTCGGCCGTACGGGGCAAGTTGTGTTGAAGTCTCTGCAGCGCCTCCGCGTCGACCCGCTGGCGGTCTACGGGACGAACTGCCTCAAATTCGGCACCGAGGATCCCGTGGACGCCGCGGCCTGGCTAACGCGCGAGATCCACATCGTCCAGCCGAAGCTCATGGTCGTCATGGGCAAGCGCTCGGTCGAGTTTGTAAACGAGCTTCGTTTCCCACTGTCCGACCTCATCGATTCCGGCACTCACGGCGAGCTGCAGCGGTTCACTCCGACGATCGCGGCGCTCGTCACCCCAGACATCGACGAGTCGCTCGACGATCAGGCCGCGAAGACCGGATTCTGGAATGCGTTCAAGGCGCTCGGCCCCTGGTGGTCGGAGCAGCCGCCCTACTAAGTCACCGGCGCGCGCTCGCACTGGGGGCGCTGGTCGCCGGTCTTGTCGTGTTCGGCGCGATTGCGCCTCGTTTGCCCGGGCTCTCTCGGGATGGAGCGATCCTGGTTGCGAGCCTCGTCGTCCTCCCCGTGCTGATGGCGACCGCGTGGCTGGCGCTGCCCGTCGCGCGCACGAGAGATTGGCTTCTCCTGACCGCCGCCGTACTCGCCGGGCTCGCGTGGGTCGGTTGCCACTTCCTCGGCTTCGGCGAGCTCGCGAACGCATCGAAGCTGACGTGCTTCACCCTCTTCGGGTTCTGGTTCCTCTCCCTCTTCGAGGCGCTCTGGTGGCTCTTCATCGTCGCGTTCCTCGTGCCGTGGGTCGATATCTGGTCGGTGGCCTTCGGACCGACGAAATACGTGACGGAGGAGAAGCCAGAGCTCTTCGACGGAATCTCCGTCGCGATCCATGTCCCGGGCGAGACCTCGACCGCGAACATCGGGCCGCCCGACATCGTTTTCTTCGCCCTCTTCCTCGCGGCGGCACAGCGGTTTCAGTTGCGAGTCGCGCTCACGTGGCTCTCGATGACCGGCCTGCTATCCCTGACGCTGATCCTCGTGTACTTCTGGGACACGTCAGGCCTCCCCGCGCTTCCAGCCGTCTGTTTGGGCTTCCTGCTTCCTAATCTCGACCTGATCTGGCGCGAGGCGCGCAGCGCTTATGCAGACCGCGGACGAGAGGCCAAGTGACAGACTGTTACTAGGCGCGCTTCTCTAGGAGTGAGACCGACTCCACGTGCGGCGTGTGCGGGAACATGTCGACTGGGCGGCAGCGAACGAGCTCGTATCCGTACTCCTCTCGTAGCACCTTCAAGTCCGACGCGAGCGTGGTGGGGTTGCAAGAAACGTAGACGAGCCTCGCCGCGCCCAGCTCTCCCATCCGCCGTAGCGCCTTGCCTGCGAGTCCCGCGCGTGGAGGATCGACGACGACGATGTCGGGTGATCCCGCCTCTCCGACGAGCTCCTCGACGGTCTGGCCCACGTTCCCCGCGAAGAACTTGGCGTTGTCGATCCCGTTCAGCTCAGCATTCTCGATCGCGCAGGCGACGGCTTCCTCCGAGATCTCGAGACCCCAGACCATCTTTGCGTGCGGGGCGAGCGACAGTCCGATGGTTCCCGTGCCACAGTAGAGGTCGAACACGTTCTCGACTCCGGTCAAGCCGGCGAACTCTCCGGCGATGGCGTAGAGCCGCTCGGCCATCTCGGTGTTCGTCTGCAGGAAGGCTCCGGGACGCACGCGCACGCGGAGCCCGAGGAGCTGCTCCTCGATCGCATCGTCCCCCCAGAGCAGCTTCGTCGGCACGTTGGTCTGCTCGGCCGGCGTGTCGTTCACCGCCCAGTGGATCGAGCGCATCTCCGGGAAACGCCGGAGGACGTCCACGAAGTACCCAGTCTCGAAGCGCTCGCCGGGCGCGGTGACGAGCACGGCTAGCGCCTGACCCGTGTTGCGCCCCTCGCGGTACACGAGGTGGCGGAGATAGCCCTCGCCGTTTGCCTGGTCGTACGCCTCGAGCTTCTCCTCGCGCGCCCAGTCGCGCACCGCTTCGCGGACGGAGTTGCCGAGGTCAGTGGTGAGCAGGCACACGTCCAGGCCTATGACTTCGTCCCAGCGACCCGCCCGATGGAACCCCAGGTCGATGCCGTCCTCGCCGGCCGTGAATGAGTATTCGAGCTTGTTCCGATAGTGATAGAGCGACGCAGCGGGGACGATCGGCTCGACCGGTGCCTCGACGATTCTCCCGATGCGGACGAGCGAGTCGCGCACCTGCTGTTCCTTCGCTGCAGCCTGCGCGGCGTAATCGAGATCCTGGAAACGGCATCCGCCGCAGACGCCGAAGTGCGGACAGGGTGCTTCGACTCGCTCAGTGCTCGGCTCGAGAACTGCTACGGCAGTCGCTTCAGCGAAGCCGCGTTTGGTCTTCGTCACCCGTGCGCGGACGCGATCTCCGGGAAGCCCCCCGCGGACGAACACGACGAACCCGTTGAGTCGCGAGACGCCGTTCCCGCCATAAGCGAGCGAGTCGATCTGGAGCTCGAGCTCCTCACCTCTCCGGACGGGCGCGGCCATCCCAGCCAGCGTAGCCGTGGAACGATTGGAACGAACTCGTCACTCGACGCCCTGTCCCCAGTGGACATGCCCAGGGTCAGACCCGCGTGCGGTTCGCCACAAACTCAATGAACGTAAGACGAAACGTGTGGGGCCTACCGAAGCACCGAGACGTAGACCGAGCGTTCGCGCGGCCCGTCGAACTCACAGAAGAAGATTCCCTGCCAGGTTCCGAGCGCAAGCTCGCCTTTCTCGCCCAAGGGCACCACGACGCTCGATCCCATCAACGACGCGCGCACATGCGTCGGGGCGTTCTCCTCGCCCGGCTCGTGGTGCTGCCAGGGCCAGCCGTCCTCGACCATGCGCTCGAGTGCCGTCTCGTGGTCGCGCGCGACACCTGAATCCGCATGCTCGTTAATCGTGACCCCCGCCGTTGTATGCGGCACGTACACGACGATCGCGGACCCGTCCTCCCCCGACACGGCCTCGCGTACGTCGCGGGTGATGTCGACGAGCTGGCTTCGACGCTCGGTCCGAAGATGAATCTCGCGCACGACGATCTAGAGCGCGCCGCCGGCAGCGGGAGGAGCTCCCGCCTCGAGCACGTTCTCGCCACCCGCCGAGCGGCTCAGATACTCCTCGACGTGCAGAAGGTTCTCGCGCCCGCGCTCGACGATCGTAAGCAGCTCGGCCATCGAGGCGACCTCCTCGCGCTGTTCCTGCAGAAACCAGTGCAGGAACTTGACATATCGCAGCATAGGGCTCATTCTGTGTGTGAGGCGCCGGTGAATGAGCACCGGGGCTAAGAAGGAGGCTACATGAGCCCTAAGAAGATCACTCGACCACTAGACCTCTACGTCAGGGTCAGTCGTGTCGGTGGGCGCGAGGGCGACTCGTTCATCTCACCCGAGCTTCAAGAGGAGAAGTGTCGGGCGCTGGCGAAGGCACGCGGGCTCGAAGTCGGGCAGGTGTTCATCGACCTCGACCGTTCCGGCGGGAAGATGGATCGCCCCGAGTTCAAGAAGATGCTCGCGCGGATCGAGTCCGGCGTCTCCGGCGGCGTCATCGTCGCCCGCATCGACAGATTCGCGAGAACGCTGATCGGCGGGCTCAGCGCCATCGAGGACATCGAGAAGGCGGGCGGCGTCGTACTAACCGCCGACGGTGAGTTCGACTCGTCCACGGCAACCGGCGAGCTTGTGCTGTCGATCATGCTCTCGCTCGCCCAGTTCGAGTTGCGCCGCATCTCCGAGCAGTGGGAGGACGCGAAGGAAAAGGCTCGGGCCCGCGGCATTCACATCGGTGCTGCCCGCGCGGGGTACGTTCGGCAGGAAGACGGCAGGCTGGCAGAGCACTCCGAGTACATCGAGGCGGTCAAGCAGGCGTTCGCGCTCCGCGCTCGCGGCGGCTCCTGGAAGGAGACCGCCGACCTGCTCAGCGCGGCGGGAGTCCCGACGTCGAAGTCCGGCGGAGCCGCGAGGCCGTGGACGCGGCAGGCGACCCGCAACGTGATCCAGAACATCGCCTACAGGGAGGACGAGGGCGGGCCGATCCCGGTCTGGCAGTGGAAGAAGGCGCAGCCGAAGAAGGGTGAGGCGCGGGTGCGCGGCGAGGGCCACGTCCTCGGTGCGGGACTCGTTCGTTGCTCCGTCTGCGGCGCGGCGATGCACAAGTCCTCGAACGGCGCGCGCTACCAGATCCTGCGCTGCGACACGAGCGGCGGAGGGCACCCAACGATCTCCTACGAGACCGCGCGGGACTACATCTGCTCCCTCGCCTTCGCGCACGTCGGGCCGATGCGGAGGAGCAGGCCCGGAGACGACGAATCGGAACGTAAGGCTCTGCGGTTGGCCGTCGAGGAGGCCGAGGCGGAGTTCGAGCAGATGAGGGAGATGCTCGGCGTGGCGCCCCCCGCGGACTCTAGGCCCTCGATGGGGCTCACGGACGCGAAAGCCGCACTGGCCGAGTTCGAGGCGGCGGCGGACGTTCCGCTCGGTCTCGGAGATTTCCTGACGCCGGTCGGGGTTCGGGAGGAGTTCGAGAAGATGGCGGTGCCGGAGCAGCGCCGAGTTCTGCGCTCGATTATCAACCGGGTCGTGCTCTCCCCGGGTCGCCGCGGAGATCCCGGCGATCGAATCGAGGTGGAGTTCACGGACGGGTCGCGCTGGCCCGCAGAACAAGGCGAGGTTCCGGTGGTGACCTCGTGAGCCTGCCCCGCATCGACCCAGAGACCGGGTACACCAGGCACTACGCGTGGCCCCCGACATCCCCGGCGCTCCCGGCGAGTAAGGCCCATCTCGTCCGTTCTCGTCGCTGCTACGGTGCCGCCGTGCAGACGACGGAGCAGAGG
>JACDCN010000092.1 GCA_013817555.1 Actinomycetota bacterium | reverse complement strand
CCCGAGCAGCGCGATCGACATGCCGCCGAGAACAAGAAGCGGGATAGGGACGGATGAGATGCCGGTGGTGTCGACATCGGGCGCCGCCTCGGATCCTGGTTCGGTCGGTTCGGTCGGTTCGGTCGGATCGGTCGGCTCTGACGGCCCGCCGGGATTGGCCGGAGTGCCGGGCCTGCCCGGAGAGTTGTTACCCGGGGTCGGATCCACGCCGCCTGGATCGAGCTCGTTGCGGAGCGACGCCTGGAGCGCCCGCCCGATGATCTCCTCCGCATTCGCGTAATCGCGGAGGTCGTCCGGGATGTCGTCGATCGCTTCCTCGTAGCAGTGGGCTTGATACAGGCGGTCGATGCGGCCGTTATCGAACCAGTCCGCGAGAACCGCGTCCCCACACGGCGTCGCCATGGCAGTGCCGGGCAACGTGAGGGCGACGAAAGCGGCCGCGACCAGCGCGAGAAGCGCACTGAGCACGTGGGCGCGACGGTATGGGGACGAGGTGTGCGGGGTCACGGGCGCGGCCGGAGGCTTGGGAAGTACGACGAGTCTTCCGGCTCTTGGTGAGGTCGGCGTGAGTGCAGGGTAAACGAATTGTTAGACGGACAAGCTTGTACCCCTCTATCCGTGCGGGCGAACGGTTCAGACGCTGGTAGCCTGGCCCGCCATGGATGCGGCGCCGGAGCCCTCCGGCCGGGCGCCCGACGTGGTTGCCTTCGTTCTTGCGGCGCTCGTCGGAGGCACGCTCCTGGGAGCGACCTTTGCGGGGGACGGGTCGAACGTCGAGGGCGTTCTTCCAGTCGGTGGCGCGGCGGTCGTGCTGCTCGCCGCTGTGCTCCTGTCCGTCGCCTTCGGGCTCGTTGCAGTGCCCCGGATCGGCTGGGCCGGGGGCGCTGTCGTCGCGGCCATGCTGCTGCTGGTGGCCTGGACGGGAGCCACGATCTGGTGGTCGATCGCGCCGGACCGAAGCTGGGAGGCGTTCAACAAGGTCGCGGCTTTCGCGGCACTTCTCGGGCTCGGCGTCACGCTTGCCGCAGTCGGCTCTCGGGCAGCAGCGCGGCTCGGCGCCACCGTGCTCGCGCTCGTTACCGGAGCCGTGCTCACATGGGCGCTCATCGCCAAGTCCATTCCGTCGCTCGATCCCGAGGGAGATCGGGTGGCTCGTCTCCGGGAGCCTGTCGAGTACTGGAACGCGCTCGCACTGCTTGCGGACATCGCGCTCGTGCTCGGGCTCTGGCTGGGCGCCTCGCGCGGGCACCGGGTCCTCGTGCGCATCACGGGCGGGCTTCTCGTCTACGTCGCGACCCTGTCGCTCCTGCTTACGCTCTCGCGGGTCGGCGTCGCTGCCGCCGCGGTGGCGGTTCTGCTCTGGCTGGCCCTCTCACAAGGCCGCCGTGTGGAGGGTGCGCTCCTGCTCGTTGCGTCAGTCGTACCAGCAGCGCTCGTCGGGGGCTGGGCCTTCCTGCGGCCTGCACTCGTCGAGGATGTCGCCGAACGCTCCGATCGCGTCGCGGACGGGGCCGTGCTCGGTTTCCTCGCGCTGGCCGGGGCCGCGCTCGTCATCGCCATCGTCACCGTCGGCTCGCGTCTCGTCTTCCCAAAGAGACGTCGAAGGAACGTGGGACGGTTGCTGCTCGCGGTGGCCGGGGTTGGCGCTGCAACGGTGCTCGTCGGCGTCGTCGTCGCGGTCGGCAGTGCGATCTCCGACGACGCCACGTGCGCCGAGATCGAGAACGACCCGAGTCGTCTCGGCTCGCTCGACCTGAGCAACCGCTTCTGCTGGTGGAACGAGGCGGTGGACGTCTATGCCGGAAGTGCGCCGCAAGGGGCGGGGTCGGGCACGTTCGAGATCGCGCGCAAGCGCTATCGCTCCGATGCGCGTAACGTCTCGCAACCGCACAGCGTGCCACTGCAACAGCTCGCGGATGGAGGAGTCGTCGCGCTCGGGCTGTTCATCGCGCTCCTGCTTGCAGCTGGTGCAACCTGCTTCTCCGTGCTGCGCCGACTCGTCGGCGAGGAGCGTGCTGCCGCCGTGGCGCTTGTCACGGCGCCGGCCGCCTATCTCGTGCACGCGCTCGTCGACTACGACTGGGATTTTCTCGCCGTCACCGCTCCCGTCATGGTCGCGCTCGGCGTGGTTGCGGGCGCAGGTCGGACGCCTGGGCAGCGCAGGGCGAGGCCGGTGCTGGGAATCGGCGCCTTCCTGCTCGCCGCCGTCCTGCTCGTCTCGTTCGCGTCGCCGCGGCTAGCGGAAAGGAGCATCAGCGAGTCGACTCGGGCCCTCGACGAGGGAGACGTCGAGCGGGCGAGGGACGGCGTGGACCGGGCGAGATTCTTCAACCCGCTCTCGATCGAGCCGATCTTCGCGCTCGCCCGCATCAGGGAGAGCCAAGACTTCCAGCGTGAGGCCGAGGCGAACTATGTGGACGCAGTCGAGCTCCAGCCCGAGAATCCGGAGGCTTGGTATGCGCTCGGGCTCTTCGAGTACCAGGTGCGTCGCAACCTCTGCGCCGCGTATCGCTTCCTCAACGAGGCCTACACGCTCGATCCCGTCGGGCAGCAATGGAGGGAGGGCGGTCCGCTCGATGTCGCCCGCGCGGCGGTCAATCGCGGCGCATGTGAGCCGCGTTGAGGAGTTAGGCAGGACGATCCGGGAGCGTCGAGTCGGAACGGGCAGCGGCGAAGACCGCCTCGAGCGTGCCGGGCGGAGCGAGATCGGGCGGGAGCTCATCCCAGCCGAACCAGCGAAGCTCGCTCACCTCGGCTCGGTCGAAGGCGCTCTCGTCGCCTCCCACCGACCTAGCGGCGTAATACGCGACGCTGATCACGGATGCGTCCGGCTCGCTCGGCTCGTCGGCGTAGGTGTCGACCCAGACGCCGATGTAACCGGTCACCGCGACTCGGAGCCCCGTCTCCTCGAGCACCTCGCGCTCGACAGTCTCGATCGGGTGCTCGCCTTCTTCGCAGAACCCACCCGGAGCGCACCAACCGTCCTTCCAGGGCGCGTACGCGCGACGCGTGAGGAGCACTCTGTCCCCGTCGACGACGATCGCGTTCGCACACGGCTTCGGGTTCAGCCAGTGGCTGGCGCCGCACGCCGCGCACGTGACTGGCGGCCGTGACGGGAGCTCGACGCCGCAGGCGGAGCAGAAGCGAACCTCGGGCACGCGCGAAGGCTATGCGCCGAGGATGAAGACCAGCTGCGCGCGGCCGAGCTGTCCTGCGCGCACGCCGTCGAGCGGGCCGACCTGCGTCACGCCGAGGTCTTTCGCCAACCGGCGGCCCTCACTGACGAAGCCGGGCTTGTACATGACGAGGCTGCGGGCGAAGTCGGTGCGCGGCGCATTGCCGACGGTGCCGATCCGATACCCGCGACTCCGTACGCGGGAGGCGGCACTCGCGGCTGCGCCAGTGCGGCCATTCCCGTTCAGCACCATCACGACGGTTCGACCGCGCGGCGTCTTCGCGACCGTGACCGGCGTCTGCTTTCGTGCGACTGGGTGTCGGGCGGGCGTGGTGCGGGCGAGCGCCCGTTCCTTGGCGGCGACTTGGACGCGATCCGAGACGGTCTCGATCAGCGCGCCCCCGCCGAGGACGAGGAGCAGCAGGAGCTCGGCGACGGCGATCGCACCTGCGATGTAGGCGGCGAGCCTCCAGGGGCGGACGAGAGCATCGGGAGCGACGAGCGGGTGATCCACGAGCGATTCGATTCGCGCGTGGCGGCGTTAGTCCTCCCGCTGGCTCTGCACCCACTCCCAGGTCGCCTGCAGCCCGTCCTCGAGCTCGACCATGGCCATGAACCTGAGCTCGGCTGCGGCCCGGCTGGGATCGAGGACGCTTCGCTGGAGCTCGCCCATGCGCGCTGCGGCATGGATGGCCTCGACGCTCGAGCCAGCGGCCTGGCGGCAGAGCTCGTACAGCTCGACCACCGAGGTCTCGCGTCCCGTCCCGATGTTGAATACGCCGCCCTCTTGGCTCAGGCAAGAGACGGTCGCCCGCGCGACGTCCCCGACGTACACGTAGTCGCGTGTCTGCATACCGTCGCCGAAGATCTGCGCCTGCTTCTCATCGGCCAGGGCGCCGAGGAAGATCGCAACCACTCCCGCCTCCCCGTGCGGATCCTGCCGGGGCCCGTAGACGTTTCCGTAACGGAGGCAGACGTGCGTCGTCTCGTACAGCCGGTTGACCATTCGCAGGTACTCCTCGCCGGCCAGCTTGGACGTCCCGTACGGCGAGAGGGGGCTGAGCGGAGCATCCTCGCCCGCCGGCTCGGTGCACTCACCGTAGATCGCGCCACCGGTCGAGCTGAACACGACTTGGGCGCCGTGGCGGCGGGCGGCCTCGAGCACGCGGATCGTGCCGAGCACGTTCACCTCAGCGTCTTCGATCGGGTGCTCCACGGCGACGCGAACGTCCGCCTGCGCGGCGAGGTGGAACACGGCGTCGGGCCGCACCTCGTCGAAGAGCTCGTCGAGCGGCTCGCGGATGTCGTGGACGTGGAGCGTGGCCCGTTCGGAGACGTTCTCTCGCTTCCCGGTCGCAAGCGAGTCGACGACGGCGACCTCGTCACCACGCGCGACCAGCGCGTCCACGATGTGAGATCCGATGAATCCGGCACCGCCGGTGACGACCACTCGCACGCGCGGCATCCTACGGGTCGCTCGGAGACAGCTCGTAGGATGAGCGGCGATGTTCGTCTCCTTCGAAGGCCTCGACGGCTCGGGCAAGTCGACGCAGTCGGAGCTCCTGCGGGCACGGCTCGAGGCGGACGGCCAGTCTGTCCTCATCACCCGCGAGCCCGGGGGCACCGAGCTCGGGGAGCAGATCCGTGACCTCGTCCTGCACGGCGACCACGTCGAGCCGTGGGCGGAAGCGTTGCTCTACGCAGCTGCCCGAGCGCAGCACGTCGAACAGGTCATCCGCCCTGCGCTCGAACGCGGCGAGTGGGTCGTCTGCGACCGCTACGTCGACTCCTCGGTCGCGTACCAGGGCGTTGGTCGCGGGCTCGGGCTCGATCGGGTGCTCGAGCTCAACCTCGCAGCCGTCGGCGGCCTCGTCCCCGATCGGACCTTCCTTCTGCTGCTCGACGCGGCCGACGTGGCCGGGCGGGTCGGCGACCAGCACGACCGACTCGAGCGGGAGGACGAAGAGTTCCATCGCCGCGTCGCCGCGGGCTACCGCGAGCTTGCCGAAAGGTTCCCTTTGCGCATCGTCGTTCTCGACGGCACGCGTCCGCCGGAGGAGATCGCGGAGGAGGTGCATGGAGCGCTTCGCGTCAGTACCTGAGCAGCTCGAGGCCAAGCGGCTGCTCGGCGCGGCCCTCACGGAAGGTCCCGCGCACGCCTACCTCCTGCACGGCCCCGCGGGAGTCGGCAAGCGAACCGCGGCGATCGCTTTCGCCGCCGCGCTCCTCGGCGATGCCCGTCGCGTCGAAGCCCGCACTCATCCCGACCTCTACGTCCTCGAGCCGCTCGGGGAGATGATCCGCATCGACGACGTGCGGGCGCTGCGGCACGACCTACATATGCGCCCGTTCGAGGGCGACCGGCGCGTCTACCTCGTGCTCGACGCACAGCGCATGAACGAGGACGCGGCAGATGCTCTGCTCAAAGATCTCGAGGAGCCGCCTCCGTATGCGGTGCTCGTTCTGGTCGCGAGCGAGCTCGGCCCGCTGCCGCCAACCATCCTCTCGCGCTGCCAGCTCGTTCCGTTCAAGCGCCTTTCGGAGCGCGCCGTTCGGGAGTGGATCAGCGAGCGTGCGCCGGAGCGGAGCGAGGCCGAGATCCGCGCGCTCGCACGCGCATCGGCAGGCCGTCTCGATCGCGCGCGCCGCCTGCTCGACTCCGCTGCGGCCGACCGCCGCGAGACATTGATCGCGGCCGCGCGCTCCGTCTACCTCGACGCCGATTTCGAGCCCGGAGATGCCGCCGCGGCGCTCCTCGCGATCTCCGACGAGCACGGGCAGGAGGCGAAGGAGCGGGAGCAGGCGTTGCTCGACGGCGTCGACCTTCCTGCCCGCGAGGCGGATCAGCGCGTGCGGCGAGCCCAACGCGGGGCCGAGCGGGACGAGCTCCTCGCGGGCCTCGAGGCGCTCGAAGCCTGGTATCGGGATCTCGTCGTCGTCGCGGCGGGAGCCGAGTCGGCCGCGGTGCACGCCGACCGGCTGGACGACCTGCGCGAGGACGTCGCGCAGGAACTTGGAGACGGTCCGCTCAAGGCAGCGGAAGCCGCGCGCGAGACCTGGCGCACGCTCGAGGAGTTCAACCTGAACCCCTCCCTCGCGCTCGAAGCGCTCTTCATTCGTCTCCAGCGGGAGCTACGCGGCTCGCACGTATGGTCGTAGGGCTCGTCGGCTGCGGAAACTGGGGGCGGCACATCCTGCGCGACCTCGTCTCGCTCGGGTGCGAGGTGCCGTCGTCGCCCGCTCGCCGGAGAGCATCGCCCGAGCGGAGAAGGGTGGAGCTTCGAAGGTCGTCACCGACACCGGCTCGTTCCCAGCCCTCGACGACGTCGTCGTCGCCACGCCGACAAGCACGTATGCGGCCGTTCTCGACGAGGTGCTCGAGCGCGAGGTTTCCGTCTTCTGCGAGAAACCGTTGACCGACGACCCGTCCGCCGCGCGTCAGCTCGCGGAGCGCGCTCCCGATCGACTGTTCGTGATGGACAAGTGGCGGTACCACCCAGGCGTGCTCGAGCTCGCCGCCATCGCCCGGGAACGGAGGCTCGGCGGGGTCTCGGGAGTACGGACCGTGCGGGTCGGGTGGGGCAACCGTCACGAAGATGCCGATCCCGTCTGGGTTCTCGCGCCGCACGATCTCGCGATCGGACTCGAGATCTTCGGCGCCCTCGGGCAGCCGGAGGCGGCCGTCGCCCAGTGGCGCCAGGGAGGCGCGATACACCTGAGCGGCGTCCTCCGCGGCGACGGTTGGTGGCAGACGCTCGAGGTGTCGGGCAGGTCAACGGAACGAAAGCGCTCGGTCGAGCTCTTCTGCGACGACGGCGTGGCGGTGCTGGGTGACGGGTGGGACGAGCACGTCACCATCTACCGCGACGACGCAGACGGCGTTCGGGAGGAGCGGATCGAGACCCCCGGCGAGCTCCCGCTCCTCGCTGAGCTGCGCGCCTTCGTCGAGCATCTCGAGGGAGGTCCGCATCCTCGCTCGAGCGCTGCCGAAGGCGCGGCGATCGTGACCGCCATCGCGGCGCTTCGGGCTCTGGCGTCGTGACCGACGCGACGATCTTGATCCCCACCTTCCGGCACGCGGCGCTGATCCCATACTCGGTCCGCAGCGCCCTCGACCAGGAAGACGTCACGGTGGAGGTTTTCGTGTCGGTGACGGAGTCGAGGACGACACGCGTGCCGCGCTCGAGCCCTTCGCGGGCGACAACCGCGTGCGCTTCTTCGACTTCCCGAAGGGAGAGCGTCACGGCGAGCTCAATCGCCATGAGGCGCTCCGCGAGGCGAGCGGTCGGATCGTCTGCTACCTGTCCGACGACGACCTGCTGCTGCCCGATCACGCCGCCGAGATGAGCCTCCTCCTCGAAGTCGCCGACTTCGCGCACTCAATTTCCGCGCGGCTCGGCGTGGACGGAACACTCGAGAACTTCCCGTGGAACCTCTCCCGGCCCGAGTTCGTCGAGGTCGGCCTCGGTCGCAAGGCGTCGATCGGGCTCACCGGGGTGGCGCACACTCTCGCTGCGTATCGGCGCCTTCCGTTCGGCTGGAGGACGACCCCGGACGGAGGACCGACCGATCACCACATGTGGCGACAGTGGCTCGAGCAACCCGGATTTCGAGGGGCGATGGGGGAGCGGCTCACGTATCTGACCTTCCCGGAACCTTGGTGGGGGAAGCTTCCGCCGGAGGAGCGCAGGGCATCGCTAGAGGGCTGGTTCCGGCGCTCGCGCGAGCCCGGCTTC
>JACDCN010000091.1 GCA_013817555.1 Actinomycetota bacterium | reverse complement strand
GCGAGCCCGTGTGACCCCGCCCCCACGACGACGACGTCGTAGCGGCGCTTGAGCTCGCTTCGCGGCCGCCACATGCGCTGGACTCGGAAGATGTCCTTCACGCCACCTCTCCGCCTTCCGATTCGCTGGGGTCAGGCTTCAGCCTGACCTCGGTGTTCGCCAACCCCGCCGCCGCGTCGAGAACCGCCACGGCGACGTCGTGCGCCAACTCCTGCGGTACGTAGACCCGGAACCGTTCGCCTTCATCTCTAAGAATCACCGCGGTGACTCGCGAGAGCAGCGGCCCAGCAGCGGGCAGCTCGTCGAGGTCGAGATCGGTTAGACGTCGCATCAGCTGCTCGCCCTGGATCGCGATTCCGGCCAGCGCGCCCGTCGCGTCGTACGCGAGAAGTCCGACCTCGCGCAGGCGCGCGACGACATCGGCGGGATCGTCTTGCGTTAGCAGATAGCCCCGCCTGGGCGTGAGCTGCACGAGCTCCTCCCCCGCGCGCGGCACCACGAGGCCGAGGTCTCCGCGGACCTCTAGCTTCCCGTCCGGCCATAGATCCTGGACGACGGCCGAGTCGGCATCTGCCAGCGCGCGGCGGAGCGGCGAGGCCGTCGTTCCCGGCTCGCAACGCGAGGGCGAGAGGAAATCGAGCAGGGTCATGAGCGCATCCGCTTTCCGTCGACGTCGTAGAACGGCCCGGACTTGACTCGACCCCCGAGCAGGCGTCGGTCGACCCGGACCTCGAAGCGCGTCCCGTCGTCCGCCCGCTCCACAGGCAGCCATGCGAGCCCAATCACCGATCCGACCGCTTCACTCCGGCGCGCGCTCGTGATTCGCCCCGCCGGATACCCCTCGATCACGATCTGCGCGCCCTCGGCGGGCACGACGCCGTCCTCCATGACAAAACCCACCAGCCGCTCGAGCGGCTCGCGCTCTGCGAAGTGCTCCACGGCGAGCTTGCCGACGAAGTCGTCCTTGTCGAGCTTGGGGAGCCAGGACATTGCCGCCGAGAGGAGGTTCGACTCCGAGTCTGTGTCCTGGCCGACGATGACGTGTCCTTTCTCCAAACGCAGGATGCGCTGGGGTTCGAGCCCGAAGGGGCGCGCGCCGTCGCCGACGAGCCGGTCCCAGAGGAACTCGGCCGCCGGGCTCGGGCAGTGGAGCTCGTATCCGAGCTCGCCGACGAACCCGATGCGCAAAGCGAGGCAGGGAATCCCCGCGACTTCGAGCGGCTTCGCGTCCAGATACTTGAGTGCCTCGTCCGAGACGTCGTCCTCGGTGAGTCGCTGCAGCGCTTCCCGTGCCTGCGGCCCTGCGAGGTTGAGCGCGGCCAGCGCGCCGGTGACGTTGACGATCTCCGCCTCGTAGCCCCAGACCGCGTTCCACCACTCGAACCAGGCAGTGACCGAGTCAGCGCCGGTCGACGTGGTCGTGACGTAGTAGAGCTCCTCCGAGAGCCGCCCGATCGTGCCGTCGTCCATGATTCGGCCGCCGTCCGAGGTCAACACGCCGTAGCGGATCCGTCCGGGCCGAAGGTCGGCGAAGCGATTGGGGTAGAGACGCTCGAGAAGGGCTGCAGCTTCCGGCCCTTCGACCAGGATCTTCCCGAGCGTCGAGACGTCGATCACTCCCAAAGACTCGTGCACGGCGCGAACCTCGTCCTCGGGTCGCTCGCCGTAGGCGTACGGGCGCTTCCACGGCCCTGCCCACTGCATGCGCGCCCCCGCCTCCTCATGCCGGAAGTGGAGCGACGTGCGGCGCGCGGGCTCGAAGTGGCGGCCGGCGAGGAGTCCCATCTCGACAGGCGACCAGGGCGGACGGGCGGTCGTCGTCCCGAGGTCGCTCTCGTAGGCCCGCACCTCCTGGGCGTAGAGCCGGATCGAGGCGAGCTGGCAGAGCTTGCCCTGGCACGGCCCCATGGTTACGGTCGTGTACCGCTTGGCGAGCTCGATCGAGTCGAAGCCTTCGGCGATCGCGCGCTTGACGTCCTTGGTCGTCACGTCCTCGCAGATGCACACGAAGCATTTCCCCCGCCCCGCATGCTTCGGACGGACGTCGATCTTCTGGAGCCCTTCGCCCGTAACAGTTCCCACCGCTTCGACGCCGGGTGGAAGCGTCGTCGGCACGAACACCCCGAGCTCGGAGTCGAACTCGACGCGGGCGCCCGCTTGGGCGAGGAGAGAGTACGCAGGCTGGCGTCCCCCCGAGGCGACGACGAGATCGCACGCGACTTCCTCCCCATCGACCAGCAGGGCGCGCACCCGACCGCGCCGGCGCTGGGCTTCGAGCTCCCGCACCGGCGTCTCCCGCAGGTCGACGACACGCTGAACCGCGACTCCCGCTTCCTGCAGGTCGTCGGCGACCTCGAGCCCGGGCTCGTCGGCGCCCAGCACGACCGCGCGTTCGCCCGGCTGGATGGAGAAGTCTCGGATAAGCCGGCGAGCCGCGCTCGGCAGCATCACACCCACCAGGTCGTTGCCCGGAAACACGATCGGCTGCTCGAGAGCTCCGGTCGCGACGATGATGCGCTCAGCTCGGTATCGGTAGAGGACGGTTCCACAGTCGACGGGGACGAGGCCGCCCTCCCAGATCCCGAGCGCGCGTGCAGGCGTCAGCACTTCTACTCCGGTCAGCTCCGACACGCGCCGCGGCCCTTCGTCGACGAGCACGACCCCAGGCCCCTCGCGAGCCGCCGCCAGCGCAGCCGCGCGGCCCGCGTCGGATCCGCCGACGACGAGCACCCGCGCGCGTCGGTGCTCCACGTCGTAGCGCCGCGAGTGCCCGCCTCGCTCATCGACGCGACCGAGTCCGGCGAGGTTGCGCAAGACCTTCTCGTACAGCGGCCAGGCACGGCGCGGCCGGATCATCGTCCGGTAGTAGAAGCCGACCGGTGTGAACGGCCCACCGACCTTGTCCGTGATCGAGAGGACATCGAGGTCGAGCTTTCCCCAGACGTTCTGCTCCTTCACGTGCGCGCCCTCGCGCAGCGGCTCGACGCAGACGCGAACGTTCGGAACCCCGTCCACGGTCATCATGCAATTCGGGCAGTGGCCGGTACAGCAGTAGAGGCCGCGCGTCCGGTGATACTTGAACGAGCGCGAGAAGGTCCTAAGGCCTGCCGCGTAAAGGGCGGAGCCGAAGGTGTCGCCTTCGTAGCCTCCGATTCGCGTCTCGCCGAAGCGGAAGACGACGGGCCGGTCCCGGTCGATCCTCTCACCGGACTGCTGCGCGATTCTCACAGGTGCTTCCGGCTCGGCTCGGGGAGGGTGATGGAGAGCACTTCGTTCGTGCGCGTGTCGCGCTCGGCGAGAAACCACTCGCCGCATCCGGTCCGGTGCTGCCACCACTCGCGCTGCGGGCCGGCGACGTTGTCGCGGAAGTACACGTACTCGGTCAGCTCACGAAGCGAGGGCGAGCCGTTCTCCGACTTCTCGGGCCTGCGCGTCACCTCGCCGAAGAACGCGTACTCGTCGACCGGCCGCGGGCCGCAATGAGGGCACGAAAGCAGGAATGACATCTAGATCAATTGCACTCTCAGCAACGGTGTGCCACTATTCGCAACGAACTTACCGAGATGTCCCGCACTCGTCAACCCTCCACCCGCCGGATCGGCGCCGCCGAGCGCGCGATTGCGCTTCTCGACACCCTGGCCGAGGCAGGTGAGCTCGGAACCAATGAGATCGCGCGGCGCACGGGCATGACGCCGAGCACGGTCTCGCGCCAGCTCGGCACGCTCGCCGCGTCGGGGCTCGTGGAACGGGTCGCGGCGAACGGCCGCTATCGGCTCGGCCTCCGCATCGTGCATCTCGCGAACGCGCTGCTCGCCCGCCTCGATGTACGTGAGGTCGCGCGACCGCACCTGGCGGCGCTCGTCGAGGCGACGGGCGAGACGGCGACGCTCTCGGTTCCGGGCGATGAGGACGCGATCACCGTGGATTTCGTCCCTGGCAGCCATTACGTGCAGCCTGTCTCGAAACTCGGGCGGCCTTCGGTCGGGCATGCGACCTCGGCTGGAAAGGTCATGCTCGCCTTCTCGGGCCGGGAGCTTCCCGACGAGCCGCTGCGCGCGTACACGCCCCGAACCATCACAGATCGTCAGGCGTTGGCGCGAGAGATCGCACAGGTGCGCGACCGCGGCTGGGCGCGGGCCGTAGGAGAGCGCGAGCCGGACCTCACCGCGCTGGCCGCACCTATCCGCTCGAGCCGTGGCGAGCTCGAGGCGATCGTCGCGTTGCAGGGGCCGAGCTCGCGCTTCGACGATGCCGCCGTCGACGCCGCGATTCCGCTCCTCGTCGAGCGCGCCGACGCGATCTCGCGCGAGCTCGGCTGGCGCCCCAGCTGACGACCGCATGGGGCGGGCGGATTCAATCTGTCTCCGGCTCGAGATTTCCGATCAGTGTTGCCAGTTGGTCGAGTTTGGCATGGGCAAGCCGATATTGGTTGCTTCGTCCGACCGGTGAGGCGCTAACAAGGCCGGCTTTTCGGAGCGCCTGAAGGTGGTAGGAGACGAGTGACTGGCGGAGACCGGTGACCTGCTCAAGCTCGCGCACGGTGCACTCGCTGCCTGCCAACCAGAGTGCGATCAGCAGGCGTTCCTCGTTTGCAAGCGCGTGCAGCACCGGTGTCCACGACGCCGCGATCCGCCGGCATTCCTCAATCTGCGACGAGCGCTCGACCTCGCTCACATCAGCTTTCGCTATCTATGAGAATTGGTGGCATCAAGTTTAGTTGATAATATGCAGCCGTGGACGACACGAGCATTGCAGTCGGACATGACGAGCGCGCGGTCCTCATCGGGCGCGTCAAGCTCATCTCCTGGCTGAGTCTCGTGTGGATGTCGGCTGAGGGCGTGATCGGCACCACAGCCGGGATAATGGCCAACTCGATCGCGTTGATCGGTTACGGAGTGGACAGCACCATCACCGGGATCGCAAGTGTGATCATCATCTGGCGCTTCAGCGGCGACCGAGTGGACTCCGACCACGCCGAAGCACGAGCGCGGAAGATCGTCGCGATCACTTTCTTCCTGCTTGCCCCCTACATCATCGTCGCGGCGATCCACCACCTCATCACCGGAAGCGAGGCACAGGTCAGTTGGCTCGGCATCGGCCTCGCCATCGTCAGTGTCATGCTGATGCCGCTCTTCGGCCACGCCAAGAAACGGATCGGCAACCGTCTCCAGTCCCACGCCACGGCGGGTGAGGGAACCCAGAACATCCTCTGCGCCTACCTCTCGCTCGCGATCCTGATCGGACTCGCTGCCAATGCCGTCCTCGGACTCTGGTGGGCCGACCCGCTCGTCGCCCTCATCGTCGCAACCGTCGCCGTCCAAACCGGCGCACGCACGTGGCAGGGCCAGACCTGTGAAGTCGCGTGATGAGCGAGCTCACTCGATTGGGTCATCCCCGATCGAGTTCCGCAGTGCGAGGTGGCTGTCACCCTACGCGGCGTCAAGCCCGCTTCACCATTCGGACCCAGCCGCCATGCGGGCTTCGTGCGTTCGCCAGCGTAGACTCGGACCGTGTCTGATCTCAACGCCCTGCTGGAGCTCAACCGCGACTACATCCGCTCGGTCCAGCACGGTGACGTCCAGCGCTTCGAGGAGATTCTCGCGAACGACTTCTTGTGCTCGAACCCGGACGCATCGCTGATCGATCGCGCTGCGTTCCTCGAGCAGACGGCGAAGCCCGTCACGATCGCGAATCTCGAAGCCCACGACGTGAACGTCCGCGTCATGGGTGACGTCGCGATCATCCATGCGCGAACGACGTACACCCTCTCGGACGGTCGGGCAGGCGTGGGCCGATACACGGATGTCTGGGCGCGCCGCGACGGCCGCTGGCTCGCCGTCTCGGCGCACGTCACCCGCGGCTGAGACGTGCCGACGGTCGGCGTCGTCAGCCCCGGAGCGATGGGGAGCGCCATGGCCGATGCGCTCGTCCGGGGTGGCGCTCGTGTTGTCGCCACGCTCGATGGTCGCAGCGAGCGAACCGCTCACCTCGCCGAGCGTGCGCGCGTCGAGCTCCTGCCCGATCTCACCGCGCTAGTCGGCCAAGCCGACGTCATCCTCTCGATCGTTCCGCCCGAGGCCGCGACCGCCGTGGCGGAGACCGTCCGATACGCCGCGACAGGCACCGCGGGCAAATCTCTGTTCGTCGAGATGAACGCCATCTCGCCGGCAACCGCGCTCCAGATCGAATCGGCAGTCTCGGGAGCCGGTTTGGAGACGATCGACGGATCGATCTCGGGGCCGCCTCCGTGGAACGCCGGAACGACGCGCATGTATCTCTCCGGGCCGCGCGCCCAGGAGATCGCAGCACTGCCCTTCGATGGCGTCGACCGGATCGTCGTGGGCGACGGCGTCGGGGCAGCCTCCGCGGTGAAGATGAGCACCGCGTCCGTCTACAAGGGCAGCACGGCTCTCCTGCTCCAGGCCCTGCGGGCCGCGCACGCGAACTGCGTCCTCGAGCACGTCCTCGCAGATCTCCGCACGGCCGCTCCTGAGCTTGTCGCAAACGTCGAGCGTCGGCTCATGAGCGGGGCGGCGAAGTCGGGTCGCTACGTCGGCGAGATGCGAGAGATCGCAGCCACGCAATCTGCAGCAGGCCTCACGCCGACGCTGTTCGAGGCGATAGCCGAGATCTACGCGTCGCTGGCCCAGACACCGGCCGCTGAGAGAGCACCGGAAGAGATCGCCGGCGACGAGTCGCTGTCACAGATCCTCGGCGCGATGCGGAGGACGTAAGCCCGAAAGGACTCGCGCTCGAACGAGTGGTCGTGACCCGCCCCGGTTATGCTCGGCCGGCGATGGCGACGATCGCGGACATCATGACGCGCGGCCTTCTCAGCGTTGCCCCGGATACGGCGCTGACCGACGTGGCTGCCGACATGAACGAGCGGCGCGTCGGCGCCGCGGTCGTGCTCGAAGGCGACGCCTTGCTCGGAATCCTCACCGAGCGGGACGTCCTGCGCGCGGTCGGCGAAGGTCGCGTCGACGGGACGAACGTCGCCGATTGGATGACGCGTCACCCGGAGACCATCGAACCCTCCGAGTCGACGGACACCGCCGCGACGCTGATGATCCACGGGGGTTTTCGCCACCTTCCCGTGGTGGAGGACGGCAAGGTTGTCGGGATCGTGTCCATCCGGGATCTCATGCGCGTCGTCCTCGACGACTCGGCTCCGCGCGGCGTCTAAGGGTCTTTAGACAGCACGTCCGCGAGCCGCTCGAGTCCGTCTGACCAGCCGGCATGGTGCAGCTCGTATCGTCCTTCGGTGGCGAACGAACCCTGATCGAGCGTCAGCTCCGTAGATTCCCCGAGCTCTCGAAGCGTGAGTGTTACGACTGTCTCTCGATCGTCGGGATCGGGATCTTCCCAGCGGAACGTGTAGGCGAGCCGACGAGGAGGATCGACCTCCCGGAACGCGCCGGAGAGGTAGAACGGGTCACCGTCGGGCGGTTGCATCGCAATTCGGTAGCTGCCTCCGACGCGCAGATCGGTCTCGATGCTCGGGGCCGTAAACCCCGGGGACCCCACCACTCCGCAAACTGCTCCGGTTCCGTGCAGGCGTCGAATACGGCCGCACGATGCGCGCGGAGGACGCGCTCGAGGTGCAGGTTCACCTACGCCCCGTTTCGGCCCGGAATCCAGTCCGTTCCGGCGAGCGGGACGCGCGCCATCGCCGCGGCCTCGACGGTCAAGGCGACGAGGTCCTCGGGCTCCAGGTTGTGCACGTGCGACTTGCCGCACGCGCGCGCGAGCGTCTGCGTCTCGAGCGTGAGCACGCGCAGGTAGTTCGCGATCCGACGCCCGCCGAGGACGGGGTCGAAGCGCGCCGCGAGCTCGTCCTCCTGGGTCGATATGCCGGCCGGATCTCGGCCTGCCTGGTAATCGTCGTAGAAGCCTGCCGAGCTGCCGATCTCCCGGTACTCG
>JACDCN010000090.1 GCA_013817555.1 Actinomycetota bacterium | reverse complement strand
CGCGTACGGGAGCATCCCGAAGGCCCGCCGTGGTCGTTTGCACGCCGCTTTCGCGGAGTGGCTGGAGCGGTTGGACCGCGCGAAGGACGAGCACGCCTCTCTCCTTGCGTACCACTTCTCCGAGGCCGTTCGTCCCGAGGACGCCGACCTCGTATGGGCAGGCTCGGAGCATCAGCTCGGCGGGCTACGCGCCCGAGCAGTCCAGCGAGGCGCAGGTGCGGGCCCTCGTCGCCCGGGCGAACATCGAGCCGGCAGAGATGTCGGACGAAGACCTCGAGCGGGTAGGCGCACTCGCCGAGAAGTTGGGAGACACCCAGCTCCGCTCCCACGTGTTCGGGGCGCGGAGCGGTGCAGCCTTCGAGCGGCATTGCTTCCACGAGGCTGCTGCGTGGAGCGAGCGGCGACTGGCGCTCCTGTCCGACGTCGACGATCCCGATCAGCTCTGCGAGGCCTACGAGTCCGGAGTGCCGGCCGCCCTCGCCGTCGGCCGTGTCGGCGAGGCACGGCGTCTGACCGGCTTGCATCGAGACCTGTCCCAACGCCTCTCGCCGCACCACCAGCTGCACGATTTCGCTGTCGCTCGAGATCGCCGACGGTCTGGGTGACTGGGGTGCACTCGCCGCGGTGACCGGCGACGTTCTGGACGCAGTCGCGAGAAACCTGGCCACGCCGTGCGTCCGCAACTCGCGCGGCCTTCTGTTGCTGGCCCTCTCTCACCTGTCTCTCGGCGACGAGACACGCGCCTTCGAGCTCGAGCAGGAAGCCGAGCGCATCGCCGGGCTGGGATACGACACGTATCTGAGCGGACCTCGGATTCGAATCGCCCTCGCCAGGGGCGATCGTGCCTCCGCCGAGGCTCTCGCGGAGCTGCCTGTTGAGCGCTCGTTCGTCTGGGGGCCTGCCGTGTTCGCAACACGGCTCGACGTCCTGGTGGCGCTCGGACGACACGACTGGATCGAACGCGAGGCCCCGTCGCTGCTTCAGCCGGGCACGCTGCTCGAACCGTTCGCGCTCCGGGCGCTCGGCGCCGCGCGCCGTGACGACGAGCTGCTTTCACGGGCTGACGAACGGTTCGCGGAGCTCGGTCTCGACTGGCACGCGGCCCAGACGGAACGCCTGCTTGCCGGGATCTAGAACTCGAGCTGCGAGCGGCGCTCGTGCCGTTCGAGCGCGAGCTCGATCAAGCGGTCGAGGAGCTCTCCGTACCCAATGCCGGTTGCCTCGAAGAGCTTCGCGTAGACGCTCGTCGCCGTGAAGCCCGGGATCGTGTTGATCTCGTTCACCACGACCTCTCCGTTCGGCCGCACGAAGAGATCGATGCGGGCCATGCCCTCGCATTCGGTGGCGACGAATGACTCGACGGCGAGCTCGCGGACGCGCTCCGTTGCCTCGGGCGGAATCCGAGCCGGAATAACGAGATCCATCCCTCCTTCGTCATATTTTGCCGAGTAGTCGTACCACTCGGCGTTGGCGACGATCTCGCCGACCTGCGACGCGATGGGGTCGCGGTTGCCGAGGACGCCACACTCCACTTCGATGCCGTCGAGGAACTCCTCGATCAGCACCTTGTCGTCGTGCCTGCGCGCGAGTGTGACGGCCGGTCCGAGCTCGTCTTCGGAGTGCACCTTGCTGATGCCCACTGAGGAGCCGAGCCGCGCAGGTTTCACAAAAACGGGATACGAGAACGGATGGTCAGGAGCATCACCGTCTCGGAGCGTCACGTTCTGGGCCACGGAGACCCCGCGATCGCGAAGCATGGCCTTGAAGAGGTCCTTGTCCATGCAGAGCGCGGAGGCAGCGACGCCGGCTCCGACGTAAGGGACACCAGCCAGCTCGAGGAGACCCTGCACCGTACCGTCCTCGCCGAACGGCCCGTGGAGGATGGGGAACACGACGTCGACCTCGGCGAGCGCTTTGGCGGGCGCCTTGTCCGCGACAACCGGGAGCGTTTCCGCAATCCCCTCGTCTTCCGCGGGGGAAAGGCTCCGCCTTACCCCCGCGATTTCCCAGCGCCCGTCGCGGCCGATCTCGATCGCGGTCGTCTCGTAGCGCTCCGGATCCAATGCTGCCACGACGGACCGGGCAGAAGCAATCGAGATCTCGTGCTCGCTCGAGCGTCCGCCCGAGAGGACCGCGACGCGAAGGCGCCGCACTTAGGACTCCGGCGTCGTCGGCTCGGTCGCGGGCGGCGTCGTCTCATCGCCCGTGAAGCGGCCGACGAAGAGCGTGACCACCGAGTCGGGCGCCGATTGGGAGCCGCCGACGGGATCCTGGGAGATCACGATCCCGTCGAAGCTCGGGTCGTCGGTGTCCTCGAAGACGACCCTGGTCCGGAAGCCGGCATTCTCGAGCGTCGTCTGGGCGATGGTGACGTCCTGTGTGGTCACGTCGGGAACGGCCACCGTCGACGGCCCTCTGGACACCGACAAGGTGACCGTCGTCCCTCTCGTGGCTTCCGAGTCCCCGCTCGGGTCCTGATCGACGACGATGCCCTCCGTCAGATCGGAGGCGACATCGACTCGGGTCACCCCAAAGCCCTGCCGCCGGAGCTCGAGCGCAGCCTGGTCGTACGGTTGGTTGACGACGTTCGGCACGATCACCGGCTTCGGGCCCTTCGAGACGTTGATTCGGATACGCGTCCCTTCGACGACGACCGTTCCCGGCGCCAGGCTCTGTGCGACCACGGTGCCCTCGTCGCGGTCGGAGTTCACCTCGACCACCTGCGCGTCGAGGCCTATTTGCGTGAGTGCCGCCACGGCGCTGTCGCGAGACTGTCCGACGAGGCTGGGAACGCTCACCTCCGGTTTTCCGGACGACACGTCGATCGTGACCAGCGTGTCCGGGTCGACCCGTTTGCCCTCGGTGGGACGCTGCGCGAAGACGAGACCTTCCTCGACGTCCGAGTTCGAGATTCGCCGCACGCGCGGCTGAAGACCCTTGTCGGAGATCGCGTTTCGCGCCAATGCCTCCTGGATTCCGACGACGTACGGCACCGCGACCTGCTCGGCACCGCTGAACCGGTCCTGGATCGGCTCGTACAAGAAGAACGCGGCGACCGCGAGTGCAAGCAGCAGGCCGAGCCCGACGAGCCACGGCCACACAGCGCCCCGTCGCGTGCGCGTCGGGTCGAAGGGAGGCGCGTCGCCGGGTCGCGCACGGCGTGTGACTTGCGTCACCCCCGTCGAGTCGACGACTCCGCCGGCAAGGACGACGGTCGCAGCCTCCGCGGTCTCGAGAGGCACATGTCCTCCGTGGGCTACGGTTTCGAGGTCGGCGTCCATCGCGGCCGCGGACTGATAGCGGTCGGCCGGCTCCTTGGAGAGCGCACGCAGGACGACGTTGTCGAGGTCGTCAGGCACCTCGGATCGAAGCGCGGAAGGCGGGCCGGGAATCTCCGAGAGATGCTTCATGGCGATCTCGACGGGTGTGTCTCCGGAAAACGGCACCTCTGCGGTCAGGAGCTCGTAGAGCACGATCCCGGTCGAGTACAGATCGGATGTCTGGTCGACGGGAGCGCCGCGCGCCTGCTCGGGCGAGAGGTACTGCGCGGTGCCGATGATGGCGCCTTCCTCGGTCATCTGGCTGGCGCCGGCGCGCGCGATCCCGAAGTCCGTCACCTTCACGACGCCCTCGGGGTCGACGATCACGTTATGGGGCTTGATGTCGCGATGTACGACGCCATTCCGATGGGCGTAGCGGAGACCGGAGAGGATCTGGCGGGTGTACGCGATGGCGACGGGGATGGGGCAAGGGCCACGGCTCCGGATGAGCTCCTTCAGCGTCCGCCCCTCGACGTACTCCATCACGATGAAGTAGGAGCCGTTCGTCTCGCCGCGATCGAAGATCGAGACGATGTTCGGATGCGAAAGGCCTGCAGCGTGCGTGGCCTCGCGGCGGAAGCGCTCGACGAACTGGTCGTCGTTGGCGTAGCGCTCGTGCAGGATCTTGACGGCCACGCGGCGCCCGAGCTCCTGGTCCTCGGCGAGGTACACGTCGGCCATGCCGCCGCCGCCGAGCTTCCTCGTGACGCGGTACCTGTTCGCGAAAAGCGTTCCGGTGAGGGTGTTCTGCGTGGCCATCAGGTCTAGAGGTTAGGGATTCTCCCTTTAGGACAGGATTGCCTGCATGACCGCGCGGGCGATCGGCGCCGCCGTTGCCCCACCCGTCCCGGATTGGTTCTGGAGAACCACTGCGATCGCGAGCTCGGCCGGGCTCTCCTCATCCGGTCCTGCGAATGCGATGAACCACGTCGTATTGGCGCCGGGCACTCCCGTTTCGCCCGTTCCCGTCTTGCCTCCGACCGAGTAACCCGACAGCTGCGCCGCGGTGCCCGTGCCTCGCTCGACGGCGAGTCGCATCATCGTGGCCACCGCGTCTGCGGTCTTCTTGCTCACCGCCTGTCGGATCAGGGCTGGCCGCTGCCTGAGGAGGATCCGGCCACCGGGGCCGACGATTTTGTCGACCGCCTGCGGCTCCATCAGGTTGCCGCCGACTCCGATCGCACCTGCGACCATCGCCATCTGCAAGGGTGTGACGAGCATCCGCTCCTGTCCAAACGCCATGCGGCCCGCGTCGACGTCGGGGTCCTGCTTCGGGTAATAGAGCTGCCGGCGCTGGTACAGCGCGCTCGGTGCGCGCTCGTCCGTCGGGGTCTCGAGCGGCGGGCGCTCGTAGAAGCCGAAGCGCTTCGCGGTGTCGAGGATGCGCTTCGCGCCGAGTGCTTTGCCGATGTTGCAGAAGACCGAGTTGACCGAGTATGTGAGCGCGGCTTCGAGGTCGATCGTGCCGAAGGGCGAGGAGGTGTCGAAATTGTTTACGCGTTTTCCGTAGACCGTGCAGTAGCCGGGGTCGACGAACGAGGACTCGGGCTTGAACTTCTTCGACTCGAGGGCGGCGGCGGCGGTGATCACCTTGAAGGTGGACCCCGGCACGTAGAGGCCGGCGCTGGCGCGGTTCAAGAGCGGGGCGGCCGGCTGGCAGTCCGCTTCGATTCGGGATATCTGCCCAAAGTCGTTTTCGACGAGATTCGGGTCGAAGGTCGGAGAGGAGGCCATTACCCGCACCTTTCCCGTGCGCGGGTCGAGCGCGACGACGGCGCCGCACCGCGTTCCGAGCTGCTCGAGCGCAACCTCCTGCGCGTCGAGATCGAGGTTCGTGACCACGTCGTTTCCTTCGACCGGCTTCCCGCGGAAATCGTCGAGCGCCTTGTCCACGAGCGTCGAGAGACTCGCATTTGAGGCGGTGAGGTAGTCGTTCAGCGAGCGCTCGAGGCCGGTTCGCGAGCGCTCGACGGTCGAGTATCCGACAACGTGGGCAGCCAGCGACCCGTACGGATAGCGACGGAAGAAGAGCGTCGTCCGCTCTGCCTTCCGCTGGGTGTTCCGCGCGAGGCGCTTCCGCGGCTTCCAGGAGAAGACGAGCCCGCGGTCGACGGAGAACTCCGCCACGCGCTTGATGGCGTTGTCCTGGCGGTCGGCGAGCCCCGCGGCGGCCCACGTCTGCCAGTACGTCGTCATCAGGACGAGTGCGCCGACGAGCGCGAGCGCGACGTACGTCAGCCTCACGATCTGCCGATTCATGGCGAGTTCGCCCGGTTGGAGACCAGCAGAAGCCCCGCAAGCAGGAGGAAGTTGGCAACGATGCTCGTGCCTCCGTACGAGACGAACGGGAGCGTGATCCCCGTCAGCGGCACCAGCCGGAGGACTCCGCCCACGATGACGAACGTCTGCAGCGCAAACCCGAACGTGAGCCCGGCCGCCAGGAGCTTCGAGAACCCGTCCTGGGCCTGGAGCGCGATCCGCATCCCGCGCGCGACGAAGACCATGTAGCAGAGCAGGAGCGCCGCAGCCCCGATCAGCCCCAGCTCTTGCGCGATCGCCGAGTAGATGAAGTCGGTGCCCAACGCCGGGATGAGCTGTGTCCCGTCGGTCGACGTGAAGGTGCCCTCACCGAGCCCGGTGCCGCCGAAGCCTCCATTCCCGATGGAGTACAGGCTCTTCACGAGCTGGTAGGAGGCACAGTTCTGCCGGAGCTCGAGCTTGCCGTTCAAAGCGCAGAACACGCGCTCGTCGGTCCAGGGCTCGAGCCAGATCGTCACTCGCTCGTGTACGCGGTCGATGGCGTTGTAGAGGAGTGCGGCGCCCCCGACAAAGAGCGCAAGTCCCGCGCCGACGAAGAGCGCCTTCCCGGTCGCGACGTAGAGCATCGCCAGGAAGATCCCGAAGTTCAGAAGCGCGCTCCCGAGGTCGTTGGTCTGGACGATGACAAGCATGGCCGCGCCCCAGATGGCCAAGAGCGGCCCGAAGTCCTTCAAGCGTCCCTGGGCGAGCACCTCGCGCTTCTCTCGGAGGTAACCGGCGAGGAAGAGGATCAGGCAGATCTTCGCGAGCTCCCCCGGTTGGAACCGGAGCGGCCCGAGGTCGATCCAGAGCCGAACGCCATTGACGCGCTCGCCGAGTCCCGGAACCGAGGGAAGCAGGAGCAGAAAGACGGCCGCGACTCCGAACAGGTAGCGGTACGACTCCAACACGCGATAGTCGTGCCGCAGCGCGACGAGGGCTGCCGCGAAGACCCCGAGACCGATCAGGACCCAGAGCGCCTGCCGGCCGCCGTCGTCCGGGTCGAGCCGGTAGTTCAGCGTCAGGCCGAAAGCCGTGAGCACCGCGGCGAGCGGGAGCAGTGCGCCGTCTGCGTGCGGCGCCGTCCGACGCACGACGATGTGAGCTGCCAAGTAGAGAGCGAGGAACACGGCTCCGTAGCTGATCGCGCTCACCGAGATCTCGGACTGGCGCGCGATGGTGACGCTTGCAAGCGCGGTCCCGGCGATCACTCCGGCGACGAGAACGCCACCCAGCTCTCTGTTTCTCGCGGTCATCTAACGGCCAGATAGAGCACGAGCAAGCCGACCACCAGCACCGAGACGATGAGGGCCAGCGCGGCCACTCGGCCACCCGCGCCGGCGCCGTGTCGGCTCGGCTCGGGCTCGGCTGCAACAGACTCGCTCGCCTCCACCTGCACGTCCTCTTCTGTGAGCTCGCCAGCCTCAGGCAAGACAGTTGCCTCGGGCACCGGCTCCGGTACCGGACTCGGGGCAGGGGCCTGGTCATCGACGATCTCGAAGAGGACGACCGTGATGTTGTCCTCGCCGCCCCGAGCGTTCGCCGCAGCGACGAGCGCATCGGCTGCGCGTTCCGGATCTCGGTCTGCCGTCTCGATCGCCGAGGACACCGCTTCGTCCGAGAGCATGGCCGAGAGCCCATCCGAGCAGACGAGGAAGAGATCGCCCGGCTCGGCCTGCATGGTAAACGCATCCACCTCGACGGTCGGCTCGGTCCCCAATGCTCGCGTTATCGCCGAGCGCTGCGGGTGCCGCTCGGCTTCCTCGGGTGTGAGCACGCCGCTTTCGACCAGCTCGGCGACGAGGGAGTGGTCGGTGGTGAGCTGCTCGAGCGTTTCGTCGCGCAGCAGGTAGGCGCGCGAGTCGCCGACGTGTCCGATGGCAACGGCGCCGCTTGCGGCGTCGACCAAGGCTGCAGTGACGGTCGTCCCCATCCCCGTTGTTCGTGGATCGTTGAGCGAGCGCTCCCAGATCCGCTTGTTGGCCTCGACGATCAGTGCCGCGACACCCTCGGCGCCGCGCGTCTCGCTTCCAGCCTCCTCGAGGGCAGCGGCCGCGAGTCCCGCTGCCACCTCACCCGCCCGCGCGCCTCCCATGCCGTCGGCGACGGCGAAAAGCGGTGGCTCGCAGATGAACGCGTCCTCGTTGCGGAGCCGGCGCCGGCCGGTGTCCGTGACCCCTGCCGCACGCCCGATCTTCATGCTTCGAGCCGGAGCTCCGTCTGGCCGACGCGCACGACATCGCCCGCCTTCAGCCGTTGGGCCGTCACTCTCTCTCCGTTCACGAACGTGCCGTTCGTCGAGCCCAGGTCCT
>JACDCN010000089.1 GCA_013817555.1 Actinomycetota bacterium | reverse complement strand
CGACGAGAGCGACCACGATGTCGCCCTGGCGTGCGTCGTCCTGCCGATGGACGACGACGATGTCTCCGTCGAGGATCCCGGCTTCGATCATCGACTCACCCTTGACGCGGAGGAGAAAGTCCGCGTTCCTGCCGAGCGGCTCCGGAACGGCGATCCGGTCTTCGATCTCCTCTTCCGCGAGCAAGGGGCCACCCGCGGCAATTCGTCCCACGAGCGGGAGCAGGTCCGGCGCCGAACGCGAGTCGGTGCTTTCCGGGCGCAGCCGTCCGATGAGCTCGAGGGCGCGCGGCTTGGTCGGATCCCGGCGCAAGAGGCCGGCGCGCTCGAGGTTGGCGAGATGCGCGTGGACGGTGGACGGGGACGCGAGCCCGACCGCGTCGCCGATCTCACGCACCGTGGGCGGGTATCCGTGGCCGTCCACGTACTCGGCCAGGAACTGCCAGATCTCCTGCTGACGTGCCGTGAGCATCGGGGTCTCGAGCATCGGATTCTCTCCTGTCTCGGGGAACGAACGTATGTTCGTCAGGAGAGAGTAGATCCCTGCTCGGACGTCGTCAAGGGCGTCGAGCCACGAACACGGCGTGCTCGCCGGCGTTCGGGTCGTCGACGTCCACGTCGACGAGATCGAGGCCTGCGTCGGCGATGAGGCGATGCCAGACCGCTTCCGGGAAGACGCCGCATGTGTGGTGGTCGTGCTCCACCCGTATCTCCCTTCCCTCCTTCATCAGCACCACGACGAACTCGACCTCGTACGTCGTGTCGTCGGGATCCGGGTCATGATCCCACTCGAGGTACCGGAGGCTCCGACTGTCGTCTCCGTCGTGGCCGCCGTGCTGCGTCCCGGTAGCAAAGCGCTCGCGTGTCGTGTCGGGGACGAGGACCGCGATGCCGCCGGGGCGGAGATGGACGGCGATGGTCTCGAAGACCGCCCGCAGGTCGTCCTCCGTCGTTATGTACGCGATGGCGTCGTGCACGAGGACGGCGTCGAACACGGATCTGAGTCGCAACGTGCGCATGTCGCCCTGGATGTGCTCGCACTCGGGATTCAGGGTCCTCGAGAGCTCGAGCATCTCCGGCGAGATGTCGGTCAGCGTGCACGAGAAGCGCTGCTTGAGATGCGACGCGTTGTTGCCGCCGCCCGAACCGAGTTCGAGAAGCGTCTCGGCCCGGCCCTCGACGGTGGCGTCGACGACCCGGACGATGTGATTCGCCTCGTCCGCGTAGTCCGACGGATGCGTGAGCAAGTGGAACCACGGGGCGAGATCGGAGTAGAGCCGCACGACTCCCATTCAAGCCGAAGGGCGGTCCCGGGACCGCCCTTCAAATGCGCTGGAGAGGACTTGAACCTCCACGGCCTAAGTGGCCACTAGGCCCTCAACCTAGCGCGTCTACCAATTCCGCCACCAGCGCGGGCCGAGGGTGATTCTACGCGAGAAGGTGGAACAGAATGAGCGTGTTGAGCGTGAACACGGCCGCGACGAGGACCGTGAGGCGCGTGAGGTTTCGCTCCACGATGTGCGTTCCCCCCTGCGAGTGAGGCGTGAAGCCGAGCCCGCCCATGCCCGCCTCTCGTCCTGAGTGCATGAGGACCAGTGTGACCATGAAGGCGCTCAGGAGCACCTGCGTCACGGCAAAGATCTGAAGCCACGGCATCGCGCCCAGCGTAGCAACGGCGATAGCAGCGGTTGTAGGCTCCGGCGATGGCCGAGGATGCTCGCGAGAAGATCCAGAAGCTCCTCGTCACCGGCGACAACCGCCTGAAACAGGGAGTCGCGCCGGACAAGGTGCGCGAGACCTACGAGGAGGCGCTCTCGGTCGCGAGGGAAGCCGGTCTCGAGGAGTCCGTCCAGCCGCTGGTCGAGGTCAGGCTCGCAGACCTCGAACGGCTCGCTCGAGAATCGCTTCCACCCGTGCCGCCTGCAGCTTGACGTCGTGATCGCCCGCTGCAGCGCGGGCAGCACCGTTGGGGCGCGGTAGCGCTGCCGCCTGTGAGAGCGCTGAGCGAAGTCCGTCCTCGTCCTCCGGATCGACGAGGACTCCCGATTCCGGCGTCACGAACTCGGTCGGCCCCCCGACGCGGGTCGCGACGACCGACCGCGCCGACGCCATTGCCTCGAGGGTCGCGAGGCCGAACGGCTCGGCGAGGCTCGGCTGGCAGAGGACGTCGCTTGCCGCGATCCAGGCCGGAACCTCGTCGTGGGTGACGCGACCCGCGAGCTCGATCCCGGGGCGACCTTCGAGGGCTTCCCGGAGCGGACCGTCGCCCACGAACCTCAGTGTCCCCTCGCCGCGCCGCTCGAACGCGCGTGCGAGCCGGAGGACGTTCTTCCGCTCCGAGAGCGTGCCCAAACAGAGGAATGCGGTCCCGTCGCCGTGCCAGCCGACTTCGGCGCGTGCTTCGCCCGAGTCCCGCGGCGCGAACCGCTCGAGATCCACGCCGCAGTCCACGACCTCGGTCTTGGCGGCTGCCTCCGGCACCGCTTCCTCGAGTCGGTCGCGAAGCCAGTGTGAGACCGCGACGACTGCGGATGCTCGGCGGACGACGTGTCGTGTGGCCACGCGTAGCGCACGGTTCCGGCGAGCGTTCTCGACGTCCTGGCCGTGCGCGGTGACCACGAGCGGCGCTCGGGACGCGAGTGTGGCGAGAAAGCCCGCCGGAACCAGGAAGTGGGCGTACACGACATCGGGTCGAAACTTCCTTGCCGCTCGTCTCGCATCGCGCGCCAGTGCGAGATGACGACTCCAGCCGCCTGTTCTGCGATCGACCACCGCGCGTTCGAGCTCGTGCCCGCGCGTGGCCAGCTCTCGCTCGAGATTGGCGACGAACACCCCGAGATCGGGATCATCGGGGCCCGGGTACATCTGCGAGACGAGCAGGATCCGCATGTCGTCGCTCAATCGTGACGCTTTCGGCGCACATTCGTGACCGTTATGTAGAGGTCCATCGCGGATGATCGGGCGGTGAGCGAACGGGACGAGCCCATCGACGACTTCTACGTCGACCCCGCTGTCGTCGTCGGAGTATGGGCGAACAGCACCCGCGTCCAGCGCGGACGGGACGAGTTCACGGTGGACTTTCGCCGCCATGTCCCCGACCCATCTCGTCGTTTTCTCGTTGCCCGAGCTCTCCTGTCTCCCGCGGTGGCGTTCGAGCTTCGCGATCAGCTAGACGGGGCGTTGCAGAGCTACACTGAGTGGTCCATGCCGAAGGAGCCGGACGATGGAGATTGATCCGCTCAACGATCGGATTCTGCGGAAGGGCTTCGTCTACCGCATTCCAAGCACACGTGCTGAGCCGAAGCGGGAGCTCGATCCAGAGGTTCAAGAGATCATCCGGCGCGGGCGCGAAAAGACGATTCGCGAGTACCTGAAGCGAAGACGCGCTTCGTAGGTCTCGCTACCCGCGCGTCACTTGGAGGATGCCGAGGCACATCTCGTCGGTCGTGCCCTCACCCCAGAGGATGTAGCGGGGCGTCTTCGGGATTCCGTGCCCACCGTGCATTCGCTTGTGCACGTCGTGGCGGCAGGTGACCCTGACGACGTCGCCCGGACCGGCTTCCACCGCGCGCGCGAGCGTGTACGCGTTCTGCCAGTGGAAGTCCCAGCGTGGGATGTCGAGCAGCACCTGCGCGCGGGGCGTGCCCGGGTTGAGCTCGACCCGGATCGATGAGCCGAGCAGGTGCATGTGCCCTGCCGCGACGTGGATCGTCGTCGGCTGGGTGAGGCGCCGGTCGCAGGTCGAGACTGCACCTGCCCGTGGATTCGCGGCGTTTCCGCGGCACAGGATGAGAAGCCCGGCAGGCACGAATGCTGCCTGCGAGCCGTACTTGCTCGTCAGGTCGAACAGCGCCTCGTTCCGGTCGCAGAGGCGACCCTGCTCCCCTTTGGCGCAGGGGATCTCGACGGGCGCGGGAAGGAGCATCGTCTGCAACGGGGTCAGGTTTGCCGCGGAGGGAGCGACCGTGAGCACCGCGCGCGAGCGATCGCGAGTCCGGCCGTTCAGCAGGTTGTAGTGCACCTGCATCACGATTTGGCTTCCCGCGGGCAACGGTACGCCGGTGCCCTGCGGAAGACGGTTTCCGCCCCAGCCCGGCGCCCACGCGGCGACCCAGTTCGCATCGTTCAGCGAGTCTTGGATGGAGCCGGAGCCGTCGCCTGTGGGGAGCCCCGTTCCGCCGAAGCAGTTCCACCCGAGTCCGGCCGCGCCTGAGTCGAGGCGTTTGGCGTCGGCGACCTGGCCCCGCGAGACGCGGAAGAGGATTACGTGGTGGACCACCTTGGCCGCCCCGGGTTCGATACGTGCCGAGGTGACGAAGGAGTCGCCGGACCGGTCCGGATCGAGGAGGAAGCAGCGATAGTCGTCTGTAACCCCTTTCGCAGCGCGCGGCTTGTACGTGGAAGGCATGCGCAGCGCGAGGACGGACTCTCCGGGCGCGACCTGAACGGGCTTCTTCGGGAGCGGCTTGCGCGCCGGGCCGTCGACGTCGGCTCCCGCGCGGGCCCAGGCGAGGAGTGTCGCCCGCTCAGTCGCGCTCAGCCGACGCTCCTGTTCACCCGCATAGCTCGGCGAGCGGGGGCCTGGCGGCCAGGGCGGCATCAGCCCGGCCTGAACCGTCGCCGCGATCAGCGCCGAACGGGACGAGATCTGCTGCGCTGTATGGAACGGGACGGGCGCGATCCCGCCTAGCTGATGGCAGCCTGCGCACTTCTGCTGGATGATCGGGGCCACATCGCGCGTGAAGCTCGGCGGCGCGGCAGGCGTCGCAGTCGACTCGCCTACGCGTGACGCGGGGAGGGCGGCGAGCGGGATCCCGAGCGCGAGGACGACGGCCGTCGCGCCCGCAATTTGTGCCGCCTTACGCATGCCGGCCGTCATATGTACCGTCGTACGTACCCCACAGCTCGCGGAGAACGCCGCAGATCTCGCCGATCGTGCAGCGCGCGCGTAGCGCGTCGCGCATCGGGGGAAGGAGATTCGCGTCGCTCTCGGCAGTGCTCACGACCTCGGCTAGTGCGCCCGCGGCGATCTCCGCGTCCCGCTCTGCTCGGACACGAACTGTTCGTTCCTTCTGGCGCCGCTCGCCCTCGGGATCGACTTGCAGGAGCTCGACCCGCTCCTGTCCCTCCTCCGTGAAGCGGTTGACGCCCACGACCACGCGTTCCTCGGACTCGACGTCGGCCTGATAGCGGAAGGCCGATGCTTCGATCTCTGCCTGGACGAATCCCTGCTCGATCGCGGCGACCGCGCCGCCGAGCTCGTCGACCCACTCGATCAGCGCTTTCGCTTTCTCTTCCAGCTCGACCGTGAGGGCCTCGATGAAGTACGCCCCGCCCAGCGGGTCCGCCGTGTCGGTGCCGCCGGCCTCCTCCGCGAGGATCTGCTGCGTCCTGAGCGCGATCTGTACCGCGCGCTCGCTCGGTAGCGCGAGCGCCTCGTCGAACGAGTTCGTGTGGATCGACTGCGCGCCCCCGCAAGCCGCCGAGAGCGCCTGGATCGCGACGCGCACGATGTTGTTCTCGGGTTGCTGCGCGGTGAGCGTCGACCCGCCGGTCTGTGCATGAAAGCGAAGCGCCGTCGCACGTGGGTTCGTCGCCCCGAAGCGCTCGCGCATGATCTCCGCCCACAGCCGGCGCGCGGCGCGGAACTTCGCCACTTCCTGGAAGAAGTGGTTGTGCGCGTTGAAGAAGAAGGAGAGACGCTCCCCGAACTCGTTCGGGGAGAGTCCTGCCGCGATCGCCGCCTCGCAGTACGCGATGCCGTTACAGAGCGTGAATGCGAGCTCTTGCGCCGCGCTCGAGCCCGCCTCGCGGATGTGGTACCCGGAGATTGAGATCGTGTTCCAGCGGGGTAGATGCTCCGCGCAGTAGGCGAAGAGGTCGGTCGTCAGCCGCATCGAAGGGCGGGGCGGGAAGATGTAGTTCCCGCGGGCGACGTACTCCTTGAGAACGTCGTTCTGGACCGTGCCGCGAAGCTGGTCGCCGGTGACACCGTGTTTCTCCGCCACGAGCTCGTAGAGGAGGAGGAGCAGCGCTGCCGGCGCGTTGATCGTCATCGAGGTGGACACCTCGGCGAGCGGGATCTCCTCGAGCAGGATCTCCATATCGGCGAGCGAGTCGATCGCCACGCCGGTCCGCCCGACCTCGCCCTCGGCTAGCGGGTCGTCCGAGTCGTAGCCGAGCTGCGTCGGCAGGTCGAAGGCGACCGACAGCCCGGTCTGACCGCGTTCCAGGAGGTAGCGGAAGCGCGCGTTCGTTTCCTCGGCGGAGCCGTATCCCGCGTACTGGCGGATCGTCCAGGGACGGCCGCGGTACATGGTCGGATTGGGGCCGCGCGTGAACGGATGCTCGCCGGGTAGCTCGAGCGCGCCAGGTGGGAGGTCGTCCGCCGTGTAGACGGGCTTCACCTCGATGCCGGAGTCGGTCAGCCGGCGATCCTCGGCGGTCGCCATGCCGCCCATCGTACGGCGGATACCCTCTTTCCCGTGAAGGTGCGAGTGCGGCTGTTCGCGGCGCTTCGTGAGCGCGCGGGATCTCGGAGCGTCGAGGTCGAGCTGCCCGACGGCGCGGTCGTCGGGGACGTCTGGGACGAACTCGGGTTCGGTGACGAGCCCGACGGTCTCCTCTATGCGGTCAACCGCGACTACGCGGAGAAAAGCGCGGAGCTCTCGCCGGGCGACGAGGTGGCGGTGATCCCCCCTGTCTCCGGCGGCGACTTTCGGCTTTCGGAAACCCCGCTCTCCATCGACGAGGCGGTGGCGGAGGTGCGCACCGACGAGGCCGGCGCGATTGCATCCTTCGTCGGCACGACGCGGGCACGGTCGCGTGGTCGCGTGGTCACGTACCTCGAGTACGAGGCGTACGAGGGTATGGCGGAGCAGGTCATGGCCGAGCTGGCCGAGTCGCTGAAGGGACGACACGACCTCTGTGAAGTTGCGATCCACCACCGCATCGGGCGCGTGGACATCGGCGAGACGAGCGTCGTCATCGCCGTCTCGGCGCCGCATCGAGCCGATGCGCTCATCGCCTGTCACGAGGCGATCGATGAGCTGAAGGTCTCGGTTCCGCTCTGGAAGAAAGAGGTCTATGAGGGTGGCGAAGAGTGGATCGGCCGTGGGTCATAGCGAACGGGCGCTCGCCGCGGTCAAGGCGCTGCATGCGCGCGAAGGCGGCCTCCTCGAGCGCTCGTCCCTGTTCGACCTTGTCGCGGAGAACGTCGAGTGGTACGTGCTCGGCTCACCGGAGGAACTTCCGTGGGCGGGCACCTTCCACGGGCCGGACGGCGTTCGCCGGTGGATGGAGGTGCTCGACGAGCACATGGAGTACGAGCGCTTCGAGCCGCTCGAGTTCTTCGCCGACGGCGAGACCGTCGTCGAGATCGTCATGGCGGGAGGGCGTGCGCGAGCGACCGGGCGCCCGTTCGAGAGCGAGGTCGTCCGCATCTGGACGTTTCGCGAGGACAAGGCCGTCCGCGTCCGCAGCTTCTACGACACGGGCGCGTACGAGCGAGCCTTGGGTCGGCCGTAGCACTCGAGGGCTCACCGAGCTGATCCGCGTATCCGCTCTTCCGACGACCCGCTCGGTTACAACTAGCGCATGAGCGATCCGCGTCCTGAGTGGCGGTACGACCCGGTGGAGGCGCCCGAGCCGCCGACGCTCCCGAATCCGGAAGCCTCGGAGCACGGACACCGTGGCTACGAGCCGGTGCATCCCCGTTGGGGGATCGGGGACTTCCTACGCAAGCTTTTCGCGCCCGTCATCGCAATCGGCTTCCTGATCGTCAAGTACGGCGCCGTGCTCCTCAAGTTCAAGGTGGTCGCGACTGGCGCATCGATGCTGGTCTCGATCGGGGCTTACGCCTGGATCTGGGGCCTGCCGTTCGCGATCGGGTTCGTCGTCCTGATCTTCATCCACGAGATCGGGCACGTGATCGAGCTTCGTC
>JACDCN010000088.1 GCA_013817555.1 Actinomycetota bacterium | reverse complement strand
GAAGCAGGCGGGAGAGGATCTCGACCGGTTCCGGGTAGTACGAAAGCGGCACGTTGACGCCGCACGCCGCCATGAGGGCGACGTAGGTCGTGACCACGACGAGGCTGTTGATGCTTCGGAAGCGAAATACCACCCCGGCGAGGAAGGTCCCGAACGCGTAGGACGCCACCGCGATGACGAGCGTGATCGGAATGACCGCGAGAACTCGTGGCCACGGCAGATCCATTCCGAAGATCGGGCCGGCGACGCAGAGTGCCGCGAGCGCGCTCAAGGCGCCGTCCACCGCGAGATAGGCGCCGCGGGCGGAGAAGACGAGGACCGGGCTCGACGGGCTCGCTACGAGGAGCGGGAGCGTTCCCGTCCACCGCTCGGCCGAGGTCATGTTGAGCGAGAAGACTCCCAGCTGGCCAGCGATCAGCATGGCGTTACCGACGAGGAGGTAGTAGGTCTTGTCGTCGTCGCCTAGTCGCTCGCCGATCAGCGCGAAGAACCCGACTTGGAAGAGCACGCGCACGTACCAGCCCGCGAGCCAGCTCCTCCAAGTGAAGATCGCGCGGTAGTCGGCCAGCCCTGCATGGAAGGCGTGACGCATGATGTTGAGCGTCGCGCTCACATTCATGCCGTGGCCAGCTCGCCCTTCGCTCGCATGCGGTGGAGCACGTAGAAGAGAATTGCTCTCCCCAGCACGAACGTGATCGCGCCGAGCACGAGCACCATCCCGAGGCGACCCCAGAAGTCGTCCACCGCTGGCTCCTTGAGCGTCGCCCGCAGCAGGTCGGCGCTCCAGGAGAGGAAGAGCACGCTCGAAACAGGCTCGATCCAGTCGGGAAGGTAAGCAACCGGCACGAGCACGCCGCCGAGGACATAGAACGGGAAGCTGGCCGAGTTGATGAACGTGTACGCGTTGCGCGTCATCACGAACAACGCAGCGAACGCGACCGCTGCCCCGGCCATGGCGAGCGCCGTCGCCGCGAGCGTCAGTGCGAGCTCCAGCGGATGCTCGAACGGGATCGAGACGCCAAAGATGAGCCAGCCTGCCAGCCAAACCTCGAAGAAGGAGAGCAATCCCACGCACATGAGAAACGCGATCCGCCCGACGAGGACTGAGGCGAGGCTGGTGGGTGCAGCGATCAGCGGCTCGAGCACGGCCTGCCACCTGTCAGCGGTGATCATCGAGCCGGCCTGGACGAGCGCGATCCACCAGAGCGACATGAGAACCGGCGCCATCAGCGCATCGGGCTCGAGGTCCGAGCGCCCACCCTGGCGCACGATCGCGAGGAAAATGATCGCGAAGAGCGGCGCCGTCACGAGCGGGATCAGCGAATCGGGATTCGCACGGACGACGTGCAGCTCGAGCCGGAAACCGGCAAGGAGGCCTCGCATCAGATCTCCATCCCGCGCTCGCCGATGAGCTGGACGTAGACCTCTTCGAGACTGGGCAGGCTCGTGCGCACCGAAGTGGCGCCCGCATCCACAAGTCGCTCGAGCACTAGCTGCGTCGCACCCTCCTCGTCGACCTCGATCCGCGTGCCGGCGCCGTCGACCGCCGTCACGCTCATCACCCCCCGCATAGCGCGGATCTCGTCGAGCACGGCCGGAGGCACCCCTTCGACATCGATCCGCTGAAAGCGCGAGAGCACCTGCCCGAGCGTCCGCGGGGATTCGGTCGCGATGACTTTCCCGCGATCGATCAGCGTGACCCGGTCGCAGACCATCTCGGCCTCGACCATGTCGTGTGTCGCGAGCAGAATCGTCCGACCCTCGTCGCGGAGCTCGCCGATCAGCGATCGGAACTCCCGCGCCGCGAGCGGATCCATCCCGGTTGTCGGCTCGTCGAGGAACAGCACCTTGCCGTCGCCCATCAGACCGCGGGCGAGGTGGAGTCGCTGCTTCATGCCGCGTGAGTACTCCTCGACCCGCTCGTCCGCTTTGTCGACCATGCCGACACGCTCGAGTAGCTGCTGCGCCCGCGCTTTCGCCCCACGCGAAGAGAGCTTGTAGAGCGCACCCCAGTATTCGAGGTTCTGACGCCCGGTGAGACGCCAGTAGAGACCTCGCTCGCCGCCGAACACAATGCCTATGAGTGGACGGACGGCTTCGGTCTCGTCGACGACATCGTGGCCGAGGACGCGCGCCTTCCCCGACGTCGGCAAGAGAACCGTGGAGAGGATCTTCACCAGTGTCGTCTTGCCTGCTCCGTTCGGGCCAAGGAGGCCGTGGATCTCGCCGGTCGGAACGGTCAGCGATACCTCTTCGAGAGCGACGACGCGCGTCCCACTGCGCCGCCGCGGCTCGAAGACGCGCGTGATCTCTTCGACCTCGACGGCCTCCACTGCAAGTTCGATTCTAGAGCGCGGCCTCGCCCCAGGCCGAACCGCCGAGTGGGCCGATCGCGCCTGCATAGACTGGACAGATGCCCGCGGCCCGGCAACTCGAGCTCGTGATCAACGGCGAGCGGCGTTCCGCCGAGGTCGAACCGCGGACGCTGCTCGTCCATGCGCTCCGGGACGGGCTCGGGCTCACGGGCACGCACGTCGGCTGCGACACGAGCCAATGCGGCGCGTGCACCGTCCTCCTCGACGGACGAGCGGTGAAGAGCTGCACGATGCTCGCGGTCCAGGCGGAAGGCGCCGAGGTGACGACGATCGAGGGCTTTGCGCGAAACGACGAGCTGCACCCCATCCAGCGCGCCTTCGTCGAGCACCACGGCCTCCAGTGCGGTTTCTGCACGCCCGGGATGATCCTGACCGCGTCCGATCTGCTGACGCGAGCGCCCGACCCCGACGACGCGACGATCCGCCGCGCCCTTCGCGGCAACTTCTGCCGCTGCACGGGCTACCAGTCGATCGTGGATTCGGTCCGCGCGGCCGCGACGGCGCTGCGCGAAGGGGAAGCAGCCTGATCCCCGCAACGGTGGAGCACGTCCGGCCGTCGACGCTCGACGAGGCGCTCGAGGGGCTCGCCGCCCCGGACGCGAAGGCGCTCGCGGGAGGTCAATCGCTCCTCCCCGTCATGAAGCTGCGGATCGTGCGGCCGAGCGTCCTCGTCGACATCGGCCGGCTCGAGCTCGGCGGGGTGCATATGAGCGAGAACGAGCTTCGTCTCGGCGCCCTCACGACCTGGAACGAGCTCGAGAGCGCGCAGGAGCTCGAACGGCCTGCGCTCGCCGCCCTCGCTGAGTGCGCCTCCGGGATCGGCGACCTGCAGGTCCGCAACCGGGGAACGCTCGGCGGGAGCCTCGCGCACGCCGACCCTGCGTCCGACATGCCCGCGGTCGTGCTCGCGCTCGGCGCGCAGATCGTGCTGCGCGCAGCCAGCGGCGAGAGAACAGTCTCTGCGGAGGAGTTCTTCCTCGGCCCTTTCACGACCGCGCTCGGTCCGGCAGAGCTGATCACCGAGGTCGTCTTCCCGCTCGTCGAAGGATCGGGCTCCGCGTATGTGAAGGTCGAGCATCCCGCCTCGGGATTCGCGCTGGCCGGCGCCGCTGCGGTCGTTCGACCGGACGGGGGACAAAGCGTCGCCTTGACCGGGATGGGCGGACAAGCGTTCCTGCTTGCGAGCGACGCGAATCCCGTCGACGCGCTCCCCGACGCGGAGATCTACGGCGACCGCTTCGCGCCCGTCGAGTACCGGCGTCACCTCGCGGGAGTCGTCGCCCGTCGCGCGCTCGATCGCGCGCGAGAACGCATGGAGGGGACCGGTGAGTGAGAGCGTAATCGGCGTCTCGCGTCCAAGAGTCGACGCCCCCGACAAGGTGACTGGGGCGACCCACTTCGCTGCGGACGGCCACGTACATGGCCTTCTACACGCCCGCCTCGTCCTCTCGACCGAGGCGCACGCGTTGCTTCAGCGTGTAGAGCGTGACGCAGCGCTCGCGATGCCCGGAGTGGTTGCCGTCCTGACGGCAGACGACCTCCCCCTGGCGTCAGCCGGCTCGGACCGGACAACGGAGCCGCTGGCACGCACGGAGGTCGTCTTCGCCGGACAGCCAGTCGCGCTCGTCGTCGCCGAGAGCGAGGCAGCTGCGGAAGACGCGGTCGAAGCCGTCGTCGTCGAGTACGAGCCGCTCCCAGCGGTCGTCGACGTCGAGGACGCGATGCTGCCGGGCCGAGCGCTCGCGCGCGTTCTCGAGGAGGACGCAGGCGGAGGGGATCTGGAGTCGATCCACGCAGGCGTGGACAAGGGACAGGAGGACGGCGAGGAAGAGCAGCTCTCCGGCAACGTCCTGGACACCGTCCACCGCAACGCCGGCGATGCAACGGCTCTGCTGGAGACGAGCGATGTCGTGGTCTCGGGGACGTTCCGGACGCCCTGGGTGTACCAGGCGTACATCGAGCCCCAGGTCGCCACCGCGTGGCTCGAGCCGAACGAGACCCTGGTCGTCTCGACCAGCACGCAGGGATCGTTCGTGACCCAACGCGAGCTGGCGCGGGCCTTCGGGCTGCCACTCGAACGGATCCGCGTCATCGCCGAGCCTCTGGGTGGCGCCTTCGGGGGCAAGTTGGCATTGATGGAGCCGCTGGCAGCCGGCGCGGCCCTCGCGCTACGGCGGCCTGTCCGGGTCGTCCTCACGCGCGCCGAAGACTTCCAGGCGACGAATCCTGCTTCCGCGCAGGTGACGCATCTCAAGATCGGCGCGCGCAAGGACGGCACCCTGACCGCGATCGCTGCCCGGATGATCGTCGACCGCGGCTCGAATGCGGGCTGGGGCGTCGAGGGAATCACCTCGCTACTCGTAGCCGGGCCGTACCGTTGGGAGGCCCACGAGATCCGCGGTTACGGCGTCCAGACGAATCGGTTCACGTTCGGCGCGTACCGCGGTCCCGGTGCACCGACCGCCGCCTTCGCCCTCGAGACGCTCATGGACGAGCTCGCGGTCGAGCTCGAGCTCGACCCGCTCGAGCTGCGGCTGCAGAACGCCGTCGTCGAGGACGATGTGGGCGTCAGCGGGAACCCCTTCCCGCGTATGGGCGCGGTCGAGGTGCTCGAGCGCATCCGCACGCATCCGCTCTGGCAGTCCCGCGACTCGCTGCCCGACAACGAGGGAGTGGGACTCGCCGCCGGCTATTGGCCGGGCGGCAACGAGCCCGCCGCGGCCGTCTGCCGCGTGAACCAGGACGGGACGATGACCGTCGTCACGTCTGCGGTCGACATGAGCGGCGTCAATACGGGCTTCGCCGCGATTGCAGCGGAGACCTTCGGCCTTTCGCCCGACCAGGTGCGAGTGGTCGCCGCTGATACCGCCACGGGCCCCTACTCCGGCGCGAGCGGAGGTTCCAAGGTCACCTACACGGTCGGCAAGGCTGTGCTGAAGGCGGCGGAGGCTGCACGCGAGAAGTTGCTCGCAGCTGCGTCGGACGAGCTCGAGATCGCACCTGCCGACCTCGAGGTGGTCGACGGAGTCGTACGCGCGGTGGGCGCGCCCGACCACTCGATCACGGTCGCAGAGATCTCCGGCAAGGCGCTCCGGTTCGGCGGCCGCTACGAGCCGATCGAAGGGCACGGCGGCTCGGCGCAGACGCGCGGCGCTCCGTCGGTCGCAGCCCACCTTGCACACGCCCGCGTCGACCGGGAGACCGGCGAGATCACGCTGCTCGCGCACGTCATCGCGCAGGACGTCGGTCGCGCGCTCAACCCCGCACTGGTCGAGGGGCAGATGCGCGGTGGCGCCGCCCAGGGCATCGGCTGGGCGCTCTACGAGGAGCTCGTGCACGACGAGAACGGGCAGCTCCTCACCGGCTCGTTCCTCGATTACGCGATTCCGCTCGCCGAGCGGGTGCCAGACATCGACACGCTGATCGTGGAGGTGCCAGCTCCCGACGGACCTTTTGGCGCCAAGGGAATCGGAGAGGCGCCGGTGATCGCAGCCGCGCCGGCGATCGCGAATGCGGTCGCCGCGGCGGTAGGCATTCGGCTCCGCGAGCTGCCGATGACGGCGCCGCGGGTGTGGGCGACGTTGGAGGAGTCAGGCGCGTGACCCTGCTCGAGCGAGCGCGGGCGCTCGTCGAGAGATACGAGACAGAGCTTCGCTCAGAGCTCCCCGCTGATGCGTACCTCTTCGACGTCCACACGCACCTCGGGGACGACATCGATGGGATGCGCGGCCGCTACGAGGAGCTTTCGACGCTTCTCGACCGCTTCGGGTTCAGTGGCGCATTCGTCTTCTGTCTCGACGAACCCGACCGGGAACCCGGCTTCTGCGTCCCCAACGACCGCACGCTCGATCACGCGGCGCGCTCGGAGGGGCGGCTCATTCCGTTCGTCCGCCTCGACCTCACCGCCAACCCGATGGACGAGGCCCGGCGTGCCCTCGACCTCGGCGCGCGGGGAATCAAGCTCCATCCCCGCGCTCAAGCCTTCGCGCTCGACGACGAGCGGCTCGGACCGGTGTTCGAGCTCGCGGTTGAGCGGGGAGTGCCGATCCTGATCCACGGCGGCCGCGGCCTCCCACCGATCGCCGAGAATCTGGAGACGCTTGTCCGCCGCAACGAAGGCGTCCGGTTGATAATCGCGCACGCGGGAATCGCCGATATGGCGGCGCTCGCTGGTCGCTTGGGTGGAATTCCCGGCGTCTACTTCGACACCTCGGTCTGGAGCGCCCTTGACCTCCTCGATCTCTTCCGGCAGGTGGCACCGGAGCAGATCGTGTACGCGTCCGACTACCCCTACGGGCGCCAGCCGAACTCGCTCCTCGTGTCGATCCGTTCTGCGCGGCTCTCCGGCTTCGATGATGAGCAGCTGCGCGCGATGCTGGGTGGGACTGCACGCGGAATCGTCGAGGACGAGACGCCGCCGGCGCTCACAGAGCCACGCGGCGGACCGTCGCTGGTCCAGCCTCTGACCTTTGCCCGCATCCACCAGTACATCTCGATGGCGGTGCCGATGCTGTGGCTGCGCCAGCGCGACGCGATCGGCGCGCTCGGCCTGGCCGCGAACGCCGCACGAGAGCGCGACGGCCATGCGGTGGAGTCCGAGCGCATCCAGGAGCTCCTGATCACAGCCGGCGAGCTGTGGCGCGAGAGTGGCGAGGCTGCGTCCGACGACGATCGGGTTGCCTCCGTTCGCGCCGCGATCCAGCTCGTCAACCTCGCCGATCTGATCGCCGTTACGACCCGCGCGTAGGCTGTTTCAATGCCTCGGCGTCGTGTCCGTCTCGCCGCGCCCGACGACGTCGCGATCGCTGCCGCGTTCGCAGAGCTGCGCGAGAGCCTGAGGGTGCCGACGGGCTTTCCGGCCGAAGTCCTGGCGGACGCCGAGGCGTCCATTCGCTCCCCGCGGCTCCCGGACGCCGACGAGACCGCGATCTCGTTCGTCACGATCGACCCCCCGCAGTCAATGGATCTCGACCAGGCGTTGCACCTCGAGCGTCGCGGAAACGGCTACCGCGTCCGCTACGCGATCGCCGACGTCGGCGCGTTCGTCACACCCGGCGGCCCGATGGACAACGAGGCGCACGAACGGGGTCAGACGCTGTACGCGCCGGACGGCAACACCCGCCTCTATCCACCGCAGATCTCGGAGGGTGCAGCCAGCCTGCTTCCGGACGAGACCCGGCCCGCGCTCGTCTGGGACATGCAGGTCGACGACACCGGCGAGGGCATCGAGGTCGTCGTGCGCCGTGCCCTGGTGCGCAGTCGCGAGAAGCTTGACTACGCGAGCGTCCAGCGCTCGCTCGACGACGGCACGGCGAGCGAATCGCTACAGCTCCTGCGCGAGGTCGGCACGCTGCGCCAGGAGCGCGAGGCGCGCCGGGGAGGCATCACCTTGCCGATTCCGGAGCAGGAGGTGGACAAGGGCCCGAATGGCTACACGCTCCGCTATCGGGCGCCGCTCCCAGTCGAGGGCTGGAACGCCCAGATCTCGCTGATGACCGGGATGGGCGCCGCCGAGCTCATGCTGGACGCCCGAGTTGGCGTTCTGCGCACGCTACCGAAGGCAGA
>JACDCN010000087.1 GCA_013817555.1 Actinomycetota bacterium | reverse complement strand
GCATGTGATCCACAAGCTCCGCGCCCAAGGCGTGGACAACGTCAAGGTCAACATGGACTGGCAGCACCTGCTCATGAACGGCGAGAACCTTGGCGAATACGCGGCCATGCTCGCGGCTGAGGGCTTGCTCGGACACCAGCACGCGAACTCGGGCTGGGGCACGTTCGACGATGACAACATGGTCGGCGCGACCGCATTCATGGAGACGCTCGAGCTTGCCGTCGAGCTACGCCGGGCCGGCTATGGCGACAACGGCGAGAGGCTCGGGTTCGACCTCTACCCCTACACGGAGGACGCGGTGGCAGTCGTGCAACGGAGCGTGCTGCAGTGGCGGTTCATCGACTCGGTCGCCGCCCGGATCGACGATGCGGCGCTGCGCGAGGCGCAGATGCAAAAAGACGCGGTGCGGGCGTACGAGCTCGTGTACGCCGCCCTCGGCGGCGAGTGAAAGCACTCGTCGGCCTGGATGTCGGCACGACCGGCGTCAAGGCGCTCGCCATCACGCAGGCAGGCGAGGTGGTCGCCTCTGCGGAGGAGGCGTATCCGCTCTCGACTCCACGGCCCGGCTGGTCGGAGCAGGATCCCGACGACTGGGTGCGTGCCGGCGAGAGAGCGCTGGCCCGCCTCGACCTGGACGCCCTCCGCGTCGGCTTCTCGGGTCAGATGCACGGACTGGTCTGCCTCGACGAGCAGGATCGTGCCCTCCGCCCCGCGATCCTCTGGAACGACCAGCGGACCGGGGTCGAATGTGTAGAGATCGAGGAGCGCGTCGGTCTCGAGCGGCTGATCTCCCTCACCGGGAACAGGGCGCTCCCGGGCTTCACGGCGCCCAAGCTGCTCTGGCTGCGGCGACACGAGCCAGAGGTCTACGGGCGCATCCGCCGGATCACGCTCCCGAAGGACTACGTCCGTTTCCGCCTGACCGGGGAGTGGGCGATCGACGCGGCAGACGCCTCCGGAACCCTCCTCTTCGACGTCGCACGTCGCCGCTGGAGCGACGACGTGCTCGCGGCCCTCGACGTGCCGCGCGAGTGGCTCCCGCCCGTGCACGAGTCCACGGAGATCGCGGGGGCCGGCGACCAGCAAGCGGCCGCGCTCGGCGTCGGGGTGATCGAGCCGGGCATCGTCTCGGTCGTCCTCGGCACCTCCGGTGTCGTTCTCGCCGCGCTCCCCGCTTACGCCCACGACCCCCAGGCGCGGGTGCACGCCTTCTGCCACGCCGTCCCCGACATCTGGGAGGCGATGGGAGTGATGCTGAACGCCGCCGGCTCCCTCCGCTGGTTCCGTGATGCGCTCGCGCCTGCAGCCTCTTTCGACGAGCTCACGGCGGAGGCCGGCCGCTGGTCTCCGGGAGTCGAGGGTCTGACCTTCCTGCCGTACCTCCAGGGCGAGCGGACACCACATGCGGATCCGGAAGCGCGCGGCTCGTTCACCGGTCTCTCCCTGCGACACGATCGGGACGCGCTGGTCCGTGCAGTGCTCGAAGGCGTGGCCTACGGTTTGCGGGACTCGCTCGAGCTGCTGAAGGAGCTCGGGGTCACGCCCGAGAAGGGCCGCGTGTCGGGCGGCGGCGCGCGAAGTCCGCTCTGGCTCGAGATCGTGGCCTCGGTGCTCGGCCTGCCGCTCGAGCTCACGGTCGTCGAAGAAGGGTCGGCGTACGGCGCGGCGATGCTCGCCGGAGTTGCGGGCGGGGTCTTCGCCGACGGACACGAGGCGGTCACGGCCTGCGTCCGAGCGCGCGAGGCGGTCGAGCCGAACGCTGACTGGGCTTCGGCTTACGACGAGGGGTACGCTCGCTTTCGCGCGCTGTACCCAGCCATACGAGGAGTGGAGGAGCGATGACGCAACTGGAGGGGAAGGTCGCCTTCGTCACCGGGGCGAGCCGCGGGATCGGCGCCGCCGTCGGGAGAGCGCTCTCCGGCAACGGAGTCCGACTCGGGCTCGCCTCGCGGAGCGGGGACGATCTCGGGCTCGCCGACGCGCTCGGTCTCCCCTGTGACGTGCGGCGCCTGGATCAGGTCGAAGCCGCCGTCGCGAAGACCGTCGAGCGTTTCGGCCGGCTCGACATCTGCGTCGCGAACGCAGGCGTCGGCTCGTACCACACGCTCGTGGCCACTCCCGTCGAGCACATCGAGGAGATGATCGACGTCAACCTGAAGGGGACGATCTACGCGATCCGTGCCTGCGTTCCGCACCTGATCGAAAGCGGGGAGGGCGACGTCGTCACGCTGGCCTCAGAGGCGGGCCGCCGCGGCCTCCCGGGCGAGGCCGTCTACTGCGCCTCCAAGTTCGGCCAGGTGGGTCTCACGCGCGCGCTCGACCACGAGCTGCGCGAGCACGGCATCCGTTGCTCGAACGTCTGCCCAGGGGGCGTTGCGACGGACTTTGCGCTGGCCGACGGTTACGGGCGACCACCCGAGGTGCTGGCGGGGATGATGTCGGCCGAGGACGTTGCCGATGTCGTTCTCTTCGTCCTGACGCGGCCGCGCGGCTATCGCATTCTCGAGACGGCGCTGCGGCCGGTCACCGAGGCGTCGTGGGGGTAGTTCGCCTCGGCATCCTCTCGACGGCGCACATCAACCGGCTCGTGATCCCGGGCGCGCACGCCTCCGACAAGGTCGAGCTGATCGCGGTCGCAAGCCGGGAGCAGAGCCGGGCCGAGGAGTACGCGCGGAAGTGGGGCATCGAGCGCGCGTACGGCTCCTACGACGCGCTGCTCGCGGACCCGGACATCGACGCCGTCTACATCTCGCTGCCGAACACGCTGCATTGCGAGTGGTCGATCAGAGCCGTCGAGGCGGGCAAGCACGTCCTCTGCGAGAAGCCGCTGAGCCGGCACGCGGCAGACGTCGAGGAGGCCTTCGACGCGGCCGAGCGAAGCGGCCGCGTGCTCACGGAGGCCTTCATGTACCGGCACAACCCGCAGACCGCGCGTCTTACCGAGCTCGTCCGCGAGGGCGCGATCGGCGAGCTGCGGCTCGTCCGCTCGGCCTTCAGCTACTCCCTCTACGACGCGGACAACATTCGCCTCCGCCCGGACGTCGAGGGCGGCAGCCTGATGGATGTCGGCTGCTACTGCGTCAGCGGATCACGACTGCTCGCGGGCGAGCCGGAGGCCGTGCTCGGCCGGGCACGCACGGGCCCGTCCGGCACGGACTGGGTGTTCGCGGGCAGCATGGGCTTCCCGGACGACGTCTTCGCCCACTTCGACTGCGGCACCTCCCTTCCGGAGCGCGACGAGCTCGAGGTGGTCGGCACCGAGGGTTCGCTCTTCCTGGACGACCCGTGGCACTGCCGAACGCCCGTGATCGAGCTGCGGCGGGACGGCGAGGTCGAGCGCATCGAGCTCGAACCCGTCGACTCGTACCGGCTCGAGGTCGAGAACCTGTGCGACGCCATCCGCGGCGAAGCGCCGCTCCTGCTCGGTCGCGAGGACGCTGTCGCACAAGCGCGGGCGATCGAGGCGCTCCACCGCTCCGCCGAGACTGGCGAGGACGTGGCTCTGCGCTGACAGGGGCTCACGTCACGAAGTTGTTCGCCGAATCTCCGAATCCGTGAACTGGTCGAATTCATCGCGGCTCGCCGTCGAGAACTCGGATACGACGGCGCCCTCCGGCCCTGACTGAAACCAGTGCAGCGTGCCCGGCGGGATCGTGTGCTGCTCGCCGGGAAGTAGCACGACCTCCCGGAAGACGGTGTAGCGGCCAGGCGGCGGGGTTGCAGCCGGGCGAGCGGTCGGTTTGCCCTCGACATAGAGGTAGACCGTGCCCTGCCGGCACCTGAACGTCTCTTCCTTGCCCGGCGTGCCCTCGAAGGGCGGGTGCCGGTGCTCCGGACAGGTCTGTCCGGGATAGAGAACGAGCTCCTTGGCGCAGTAACGGCGCGTGTTGACGTAGACGAGCAGCTGAAGGCCCGTCTCCTCGAGCCGCGAGAGCCCGAAGTCCGTCACCTCGATCGAATCCCGCTCGACATCCGTGAGGACGACGCCCGCCTTCTCGAGCTGGGTAGCAGCGTAGGCCCGGGCGTCTCGCTCCTCCAGCCCGGTGGTCATGTGCCGACTATAGGTTTCGCACCGTCCGTGCCGCGTGCGTCGAACGGCTCTGCCCGACGCCACGGCCTGTGATTCGATGCGCCTGGGAGGATTCGAACCTCCGACCCGCGGATTAGAAGTCCGCCGATTTGTTTACGGAAACGCCGGTTCAACCGCATGGTTAAGCCAATTATTGATCATGACCGCGAAAACTTGCTACCTGAGAATTCTGGTCTTGGGTTGCTTGTTGCGACAACGCTCGGCGATGGCGCTCGATAACGGATCTGGACTTCGAAGACATCTTGAGGGACTTAAAAGGGCAGCTCGGCGGCCGGCGGCATGCTCACTCAGTTTCCGGGAGGTTGCTCCTGCTAAGCGGCTACGCCAAGATTGACCCGTGGAGTCGATCCTCGAGGCGATTGGCAACACGCCGCTGGTTCGGGTGCGGCGGTGCGCTCCGCCGAACGGCGCGGAGCTCTGGTTGAAGCTCGAGTACCGCAACCCGACCGGGTCGATGAAGGACCGGATGGCTCTCGCCATGATCGAGGGCGCCGAGCGGGACGGGCTTGTCTCGGCCGGCGACACCGTGGTCGAGTACACGGGCGGAAGCACCGGACCCGCGCTCGCCCTCGTCTGCCGCGCCAAGGGCTATCGGGCACTGATCGTCATGGCCGACTGCTTCACCGAGGAGCGGTTTCAGCTGATGCGCGCGCTCGGGGCCGAAATCGATGTCGTCTCGTCGATCGAGGGTCGGCCGAAGGTGACGCCGCAGGACATCCATAACATGGTCGCGCGTGCCGAGGAGCTGGCGAAAGAGCCCGGCCACTACGCGACCGACCAGTTCAACAATCCCTACATCATCCCCGGCCACCGCGATGGGCTTGGCAGGGAGATCTGGGAGCAGACCGCAGGACGGGTGACGGCGTTCTGCCAGGGCATGGGAACAGCGAGCTCACTGATGGGCGTCTCCGACGCGCTCCGACCCCACGGTGTCTTCATCCAGGCGCACGAGCCGGCCGGATCGGCCGCGATTAGCGGCGGCGCGCCGGGGCCGTTCCTCGTCCAGGGCTGGACCGGCTTCGTCATGCCGCACTGGAAGCCCGACAAGGTCGACCACCTCGAGCCGATTCCCGACGACGAGGCGCTCGAGATGACACGGGGGCTTGCGTTCGAGGAAGGGATCTTTGCCGGCATCTCCACCGGCGCGAACGTGGTCGGCGCCCACCGTCTTGCGGAGCGCCTCGGGCCGGATGCCGTCATCGTCACGCTCGCGGTCGACACGGGATTCAAGTACATGAGCGTCAGCCCGTACGCCGACGCTTAGCTGCGAACGTATTGCAGTGCGTCGTTTAGCGGCATACGCTCGTCTACACAGATGAGCAAACGCTCCAAGGAGGAACGTCATGTGGGCACGGGTTAGCACGTACCAGTTTCCGCACGAGAACGTCGACCAGACGCTCGATCAGTTCAACGAGGCTCTCGGGAGCCTCGCGGAGCCGGGGCTCAAGCGCGCGGAGCTGTTAGTCGACCGCCAAAGCGGCAAAGGGATGACGATCACTGTCTGGGAGAGCGAGGACGCACTACAGGCGAGCGTCGACGCTGCGAACCGGATACGAAGCGGAGCAGCCGACGCATCCGGTGCGTCGATCCTTGACGTGCAGCATTACGAACTCGTGCGAGACGAGGCGTACTAGCTCGAAGCCAAGCACCGAGTGTTGGGTGCGGGCTACCGAGGAGTAGAGTCGGGCCGGGAAGAGGAGGAGGCGGGCGCGCTCATAGAGCCGAATGTCAGGTAGCGAAGGAGGACACGACTATGTCGAACGTCGCTGAGAACGCAGCCTCGGTTGTCGCGCTCTGGCGCTACCCCGTCAAGTCGATGATGGGGGAAGAGCTGAACGCTGCTGAGGTAACCGAGCAGGGAGTGCTTGGCGATCGGCCGTACGCGCTCGTTGATGCCGAGACGGGGAAGGTGGTCAGTGCGAAGGAGCCGCGCAAGTGGGCGAAGCTGTTCGAGCTCAGGGCTTCGTTCCTTGAGCCACCCTTATCGGGGGAGAGGTTGCCGCACGTGCGGATCACCTTCCCCGACGGACGCTCGATGACGACTGCCGAGCGTGGCCTTGACGAGGCGCTTTCGGATGTCGTCGGTCGGCGAGTTGCCTTTGCCACCGCCGCCCCGGACAAGCCGAGCCTCGAGGAATACTGGCCCGACATCGAAGGGCTCACCTACCGCGAGACGGTGACCGACGAGGCGATGCCGGAGGGGACCTTCTTCGACCTCGGCCTCGTACACGTGCTCACGACGGCGACACTCGATCGCCTCCGCGAGCTGCATCCACAAGGGCGTTATGAGGTGAGGCGGTTCCGCCCGAACATCGTGGTCGCTTCGGCAGGCAGCGCGGGATTCGTCGAGAACGAGTGGGTCGACCGCACGCTGGCGATCGGCAAAGAGGTTCGGCTTCGGGTCACCGGCCCTTGCCCGCGCTGCGTTATGACGACCTTGCCCCAGGGCGACTTGCCCAAGGATCCGGGCATTTTGCGTACGGCAGCGCAGCACAACGATGCAAACGTGGGCGTGTACGCGTCGGTCGAGCAGGACGGAGCGATCAGGAGAGGTGACTCGGTCAGGCTGCTCTAGCGATTCCGAGGCTTCTGTCCGCGGCTCCGAAGGATCACCGGCTCAGGAACATTCCTGAAACTCGCTCAGGCAAGTGCCGACATGCCCGGTTGCGACTCTCACCGGCGACCCATTCACAACGGCGACCGGGATTGAAAGAGTTCGCTCATAAGAACCACCCGACATTGGGAGCGGTGATGGGACGGATCGAGGAGCGATTGGAGGAGCTGGGGTTGCGTCTGCCTGAGCCATTCGCCCCAGCAGGCAAAGAGTTCAACTTCCGGTTGGTGAAGATTCACGGTGGTCTCGCGTACATCGCCGGGCACGGACCGTTCGATGGAGCAACGCCGTTGATCCAGGGCCGGCTCGGTGACGACCTGACAGTGGAGCAGGGCTACGAGGCCGCCCGACTGACGGCTCTCGCGATCCTCGCCTCGCTGAAGCAGGAACTGGAGTCGCTCGACCGCGTGAGTGCATGGATCCGAGCGGTCGGCTATGTGCAGGCAGCGCCAGGCTTCGACAAGAACCCGTTGGTCGTGAACGGATTCAGCGATTTGATCGTCGAGTTGTGGGGCGACGCGGGTCGCCACGCACGCTCGGCACCCGGCCAGGGGTCATCACCCTCCAACGTCCCGATCCTCGTCGACGCGATCGCTGCGATCGACTGACGGTCGGCCTTCAAATGTCGACCAGAAGCGCGTAGATTCGCGGTCGATGGCCTGGCCAAAAACGACGGTAGGAGAGGCGATTGATGCGCCCGGCAGGATTCGAACCTGCGACCCGCGGATTAGAAGTCCGCCGTTCTATTTACTAAACGCCGGTTCAACCGCATGTCAAAGCCAAATCTCGGTGGGGAACGTGCGACTTTCTTACCCGAGAGTTCGCGTCGCGCGTTGTGTCTCTCGACAACGAGCGGCTGGCGAGGTCGCTCCATGCGTGGAACTCGAAGCCCATCGGCCGCGATGCGTGACAGGTGATCCTGAACCGCAAGGTCGTGCGCTCGATCTCACCCGGCCGAGGCGGATGCTGGCTGCTATGCCGTATCGGCGAAGGCCTGCTCGCACCGGCTGGCGTAGCGTGTCGCTCCGACCGCGCGGTAGAAGCCGAGCGCACGCTCGAACTGCTCGCCTGCCTCTGCGCGGTGTCCTGCGGCGAGCAGCACCTGCCCGGCACGAAGCCGGGCCTCGGCCTCGTCCGGCACCGAGCCGATCTCGTCGAACGTCTCCGCCGCTTCCTCGAACTGCCTGTCGAGGATCTCGCGCCCGGCCTTCAGCCAGAGGCTCGTAGCAGGCTGGAGCTCATTGAGGCG
>JACDCN010000330.1 GCA_013817555.1 Actinomycetota bacterium | reverse complement strand
CCGAGAAGCACACCGTGCGAGGTGGCGACGAGGAAGTTCTTCACGCCCTGACTGGACCGCGACTCGAGCAGCTCCCCGACGGGCTCGCTGGGAGGCGTCGTTTTGGGGCCGAGCTCCATCACGTCACACGCCCGCGCGTTCTCGTCCTTCGCGAGCGTGTCTCCGCGCAGCAGCCCCAAAATGACGTCGTCCTCGTTGACGACGACACAGAAGTCGTGGCCGCTCTTGAGAACGCGCTCACGCACCTTGCCCAAAGGATCGTCAGAGGCGCACGTGGGCACATCGCTGACGAGATCTCCCGCCCACAAGACGTCGGCAGCCGTGCCTTCCCGCGGCATGCCACACGCGAACCAGTCGGACTTGCTTGCGACGTAGTCGTGGACCTTCTCGAACCCCAGCTGCTCGAGCCGCCACGCGGCCCGCGCGCTCAGGTTTCACTGATAGTCGAAGCAGTACGTGATAACCGGCCTTCCACGATCGAGGTTCGCCGTGCCCTCCTCGTCGAGCTCCTTGAGCGAGATGTTGACCGCGCCCGGGAGATGGCTTTCCTCGTACGACTTCCGCGACATCACGTCGATGAGCAGCGCGCCTTCTGAGACCAGGCGCTCGACGTCCTCGAGCTCGATCATCTCGTACATCGCAACCCCTTTCAGAGCTCCCGCGCCCGCGGGAGCACGTCGCGTTCGTAGAAGCGGAAGAACGTCTCCTGGTCCGAGCCGACCTGGTGCACATGCACGTGGTCGAAGCCGGCTTCGGCGAACTCCTGGAGCTTGGCCAGATGCTCATCCGGGTCGGCACCGCAGATGACCTTCTCGCTCACCTGCTCTTCGGTCACGAGATCGGCAACGGCCTGGAAGTCAGCCGGAACACGGAGCTTCGTGAGAAGTCGCGGTGGGATCGCAGCCGGAGCGGCCCACTGCGCGTGCGCGATCCGGCGCGCCTCAGCCTCGTCCTCGGCCACGCAGACGTCGATCTGCGCGTACCGCGGCTTTCCCTTCCCGCCCGCTTCCTCGAAGGCCTGCACGAGCTCCTCCGACGGCGCCGTTCCGATCAGGCCGTTGCCGATCCGGGCGGCCAGCTCGGCGCCGTCCTTGCCGCCGGCGGCGACCATGATCGCCGGAGGCTCTAGCGGCCGCGAGTAGATGCGGGCGTTGTCGACCGTGTAGTGCTTGCCGAAGTGCTCGACTGTCCCACCGGCCCAGAGCTTTCTGATGACGTCGACCGCCTCCTCGAGCATTTCGCGTCGCGTCTCGCTCGGCGGCCACCACTCGCCGGTGACGTGCTCGTTCAGGTTCTCGCCCGAGCCGACGCCGAGGAAGAAGCGGCCGGGCATCATCGTCGTCACCGTCGCGGCTGCGTGGGCCACGAGATACGGAGGCGTGCGGCGGATCGGCGCTGTCACCGCGGTTCCGACGCGCAACCGCTTCGTCACCTGCGCGATCGCGCCGAGCACCGACCAGACGAACGGCGACTGCCCTTGACGGTGCAGCCAGGGATGGAGATGGTCCGAGATGACCGCGTACGAGAACCCGGTTTCCTCGGCGCGGCGGGCGTACCCGACGAGATCGGCGGCAGGGTGCTCCTCACTCGAAAGCTGGTAGCCGAGGTTCACACGTGAGGGTTGCCCATCGTGCGAACCGGGCAAACAGCACGGCATGAGCGGCGACGGGCGCAGTGGAAGGAACCTCACCGTGCTCGACGGGAGCACGTTCTTCGTCTCCGACCCGAGCGGCGACGTGGAGGCCGAGCACGCCGACGGGTTCTTCCACGCCGATATGCGGCATCTCTCGACCTGGCGGCTGCTCGTCGACGGCGAGTCGCCCCGAACGCTCTCGAGCGAGATCGTCGACTACTACTCCGGTCGCGTGGTCGCAGGCGTGTGGGAGGAGGACGCCACCGATGCCACGATCTCCGTCACGCGGGAGCGGCTCGTGGCGGGCGGCGTCCACGAGGACGTGATCGTCGAGAACCTGACCGAGCGTCCGCAACGAATCGAGCTGGTCCTCGAGTTCGCCTCCGACTTCGGCGACATCCTCGAGTGCCACGAGCGTCCCAAGAAGATAGGGCGGGTCACGCGGCACGTGGGCGAGCAGGAGGTGACGCTGCGCTACAAGCGCGACGACTTCATCCGCGAGACCGTCCTTCGTTTCAGCGAGGAGTGCGCGGTCGACCGAGAGCGCGCGACCTTCGTCGTCGACCTCGCCGGGCGCGAGGTCTGGAAGACCTGCGTGGACATCGTCCCGGTCGTGGACGGCGAGGAGCGCCCCTCGCGACATCGCTGTGGGGATTTCGGGAAGCCACAGCCGTACATGCCGATCTCCCTCGAGGAATGGCTGGACGCTGCTCCCCGGCTCGAGACGGACTGGGA
>JACDCN010000086.1 GCA_013817555.1 Actinomycetota bacterium | reverse complement strand
CCGGGAAGCGCAGCCCCCGTCTTGGCGTCGGACGCTCAAGCGGGGCCTCGTCTTCGCCCCGATCATGTTCGTCACGGTGATGCTGCTCTCGAGCGATCTTGCCCTCGCCGACCAGCTGATCCAGACCGCCTTCATCGTCGCGATCTTCATCCCGTTCAGCTACTTCCTGGACGGGGTCATGTGGCGGTCGTTCAAGAAGCGGGAAGCCCGCCGCGAGTCGGGCAAGAGCTGACGTCCGGTCGATGGCGCTCGAAGTCGACCAGCTCTCGCTCGGACCGCTCGGCACGAATTGCTACGTGGCTCGAGCCAGTACCTCCGCCCCCGAGGCCGTGGTCGTCGATCCGAGCGGAGACGCTGCCGAGTTGCGGCTCCTGCTCGAACGACTGGGAGCCCACTGCGCGGCAATTCTGGTGACCCACGGGCACTGGGATCACCTCCTCGGCGTGGCCGAGCTCGCGGACGGCACGGGCGCCCGCGTGCACATGTCCGAGGGCGAGCGGTCGTTGCTCGAGGATCCGAGCCGCTTCACGCCGTCCGGGATATCGCTCCGTCCCTACACGCCGGACGTCCTGCTCCGTGGCGGGGAGACGGTCGACGTCGCCGGAATCGCGTTCGACGTCCTGTCCGTACCCGGGCACTCTCCCGCCCACATCGCCTATCACGCGGATGGAAGCCTCTTCTCGGGCGACGTCCTCTTCGCAGGCTCGGTTGGGCGCACCGATCTCCCCGGGGCAGACTGGGACACGCTCGTCGCCTCGATTCGCTCTCTCGTCGACACGCTGCCACCCGACACGGTCGTCTATCCGGGGCACGGTCCAACAACGACCCTGGGAGACGAGCTCGCGCGCAATCCCTTCCTGGCCGAGTTGCGCGCGGAGCGTACGAGTTGACCTCGCCGACGAAGATCGAACGGCCGCGCGGGGCGCACGATGTCGTACCCGTAGAGCAGCCGCTCTGGCGCCTCGTCATCGGGGAGGCCGAGCGGCTGTGCGCGCTGTACGGCTACCGGCCGATCGTAACGCCCGTATTCGAGGACACGGCGCTCTTCGAGCGCACCTCCGGCGCGGGTTCGGACGTCGTGCAAAAGGAGATGTATACGTTCGAGGATCGAGGCGGCCGATCCCTCACCCTGCGGCCCGAGGGGACGGCTCCGATCTGCCGCGCCTACGTCGACCACGGCATGCACCGCGAGCCGCAGCCGGTGAAGCTGTACACCGTCGGCCCCATGTACCGGTACGCGACACCGCAGAAGGGAAGGTATCGCGAGCACTGGCAGCTTTCGGTCGAGGCGATCGGATCCGAGCATCCATCGGTCGACGCCGAGGTGATCCAGCTCTACCACGCTCTCCTCACGCGTCTGGGCGTATCCGAGTTCGCGCTGGCGCTGAATTCGATCGGCTGCCGCGAATGCCGTCCCGCCTACCTCGCTCGCCTGAGCGACTGGCTCACGGCAAACCTCGAACGATTGGACGCGCCCACCCGTGAGAAGGCCGCGGCGAGCCCGCTGCGCGTCTTCGACAACTTCGACGCCAAGCCCAGGGCCGTGCAGGAGGCACTCGAGCACGCACCCAAGATCGGGGAGTCGCTGTGCGTGGCCTGCAAGGAGCATTTCGAGGCGGTCAGGCGCGATCTCGACGCGTGCGGTGTCCCCCATGAGATCGTCCCGACGCTCGTACGGGGACTCGACTACTACACGCGCACGACCTGGGAGTTTGTCGGCCCTGATCAAGGGGCGCAGAGCGCGCTCTCGGGCGGCGGACGCTACGACGGCCTCGTCGAGGAGATCGGCGGGCCGCCGATTCCCGGAGTCGGATTCGGCGCGGGGATCGAGCGGCTCGTTCTCGCAGTCGAGCGCGCAGGCGTCCAGGCGAGCCCCTGGGAGACAGACGTCTTCCTCGCCCCCTCCGAAGGAGCCTCGCGCGAGCTCATCGCATCGTGGCTCGGTGAGCTGCGAGCGCGAGGCGTCGCGAGCGACACGGACTACGCGGATCGCTCGTTGAAAGGTCAGCTGACCCAGGCGGCACGCGTCGGAGCAACGACGATCGTTCAGGTTCGAGCCGATGGCGCGACGCTGCGGAGGCGCGGGCAAAAAGACGAGGAGGTCGCACTCGACGACGTCCTCGCCAGGTTGACCTCGTGAGCTGGCGGGATGCAATGTGCGGCGAGCTCCGCGCTGGAGATGTAGGGCGAACGGCGACGCTCGCTGGCTGGGTCTCCCGCAGGCGCGATCACGGCGGGCTCGTCTTCGTCGACCTCCGCGACCCGACCGGGTTGATGCAGCTCGTGATCAACCCCGAGCATGCTCCCGCGGCCGCCGAGCTTGCGAAGGAGATCCGCAACGAATTCGTGCTGCAGGTCGCCGGAGAGGTCGTCGCGCGTTCTCCCGAGACAGTGAACCCGAAGATGACGACCGGCGAGGTCGAGCTGCAGCTCGAGGAGCTCCAGATCGTCTCGCGTTCGACACCGCTCCCGTTTCAGCTCGACGAGGAGGGAGTGGACGAGACTTTGCGCCTGCGCTACCGGTGGCTCGACCTCCGCACGGAGCGGATGCAGCGCAACGTGCGCCTTGGCGCCACCGTCGTCTCGGCAATCCGCCGGTCGATGGAGGAGCAAGGGTTCATCGACATCTGGACACCGGGACTCACGCTGGGAACTCCCGAAGGAGCTCGCGACTTCCTCGTCCCCGTCCGCCTGCAACCCGGAACATTCTTCGCGCTCGCACAGTCCCCGCAGCTTTTCAAGCAGGCGCTCATGATCGGCGGCTTTGACCGCTACTACCAAATCGCTACCTGCTGGCGGGACGAGGACCTCCGAGCCGATCGGCAGTTCGAGTTCCGTCAGCTCGATCTCGAGCTCGCGTTTCCGACGCGCGAAGACGTCCTCGACGTGCTGGAGCGAGTCGTCGTCGCGTCGTTCGAGGCGCTCGGCCGACAGCCGCCCGAGCGCCCGTTTCCGCGGATCTCGTACGCAGACGCGATGCTGCGCTACGGATCCGATAAGCCGGATCTCCGCTTCGGGCTCGAGATCCAGGACGCGACAGAGGTCACCCGCGGCTCCGAGTTCGGGGTCTTCGCGGGGGCGTCAGCCGTGCGCTTTCTCGTCGTGCCGCAGGCGCTGTCGCGAGGCGACCTCGCCAAGCTGGAGACCTTCGCGAAGGAGTGGGGTGCGAAAGGGCTCGCGTATCTCGTCTGGGGCCAGGACGGTGACGTCCGCTCGCCGATCGCGAAGTTTCTCTCCGAGACGGAGCTCGGCGCGTTCGCCGCGCCGCCCGACTCGACTGTCCTCTTCGCGGCCGACGAGCTCCCCGGCGTCGAGCGGGTGCTCGGCGCGCTCCGCCTCCACCTCGGCCGCGAGCTCGGCATCGTCGACGAGACACGCGAGGTCTTTCATTGGATCCTGGACTTCCCGCTGTTTCAACTCGACGACGAGACCGGCCGCTGGACGTTTGTACACCACCCGTTTACCGGTGCGCTGGAAGGGCACGAGGAGCTCATCGAGGAAGACCCTGCAAAGGCCCTCAGCCAGCACTACGACCTGATCTGGAACGGCTGGGAGCTCGGCTCGGGCTCGATCAGGATCCACCGGTCGGACGTTCAGCAGAGGGTCTTCGGGGCGATGGGCATGACCGAGCAGGAGGCGACCGCGAAGTTCGGCTGGTTCCTCGAAGCCCTGCAGATGGGCGCGCCGCCGCACGGAGGATTCGCCCTCGGCCTCGACCGGTTCGTCGCGCTCCTCGCAGGCGAGCCGAACATCCGCGAGGTCACGGCGTTTCCGAAGGTGTCGAGCGGGTCGGATCCGCTAACGGGCGCGCCGTCGGCCATTCCGTCCGCGGTGCTCGGGGAGTTGGGGATCCGGGTTCTCGAGGAGCCGACATAGCGCCGCGCACGACCGTCGACCGGTAGGCAAGACGAGCCGAACACTCGTGTTCTCGAGACCGGAATGCACGACGTCCACTGGGCGGAACGACCTCCAAATTGGCGCACTCTTGGCACGAAGACGTTGGACGTTCGTGACCCAATCCTCGCTACGCTGACCACAGGGATCTCGGGGATCCCCTGGGGGCGGTTGGGGGGCGATCATGGCCAACGCTGCTGCGCCGCGTCCGCACCCGAACCGCCGCTCCGACGACCTGATCAGCCACACTCCCGCATGTGATCGATCTCTTCGCGCATCGCCTGCTCGTACTCGGAGGCGTCGCGTTGCTCGCAGCCCTTATCGCGCTGGCCGTTGTCGAACGCCGCTCGCAGGAGGACGGAGCCGCAACTCTCGCGAACGCGACTGTGCCCGCGAGCTGGAACACGGCCTTCGCCGGCTCCCGCGGGCAAACGGGCGACGCCCAACGCACGACGTGTGGCCAGGTTCTGTCCGCGGCGGCTCTTGGTGTGACGCACCCGGTGCTCCCCTGCGGCGCGAAGATCGTGCTTCGAAAGGGTGAGACGTTGGTGCTGAGCGAGATCGTCGACAACGCGCTCGTCGAGCCCGGACGGCAGCTCGAAGTCACGGAGGCCCTCGCGCGCATTCTGCGCCTCAAAGGAACTTCGGAGATCGAGTGGCGGTTCGCCACCGAGGCGACCGGCTAGCCGCTCCTAACAACATGAGCGGCCATGTCGAAAGGCGGCCCTGCCTCGCGCCGGGCGACCACAACGTCAGAAGCGGTAAGCTGGGCGCGCTCGACCCTGTGCGTGGCCTCGGTCCAAACGTGAACCAACACACACGTGAAGGGAGCCGGCGTCGGGGATAGGCGTTGCCGACGCCCCGCACGGCACCCACCTGGCGATGCCAGGTTCTCGGGGGCCGGGGCATCACCGGCAGGGTGGAGCACTTTTTTGGTTCTGCGGGGGAACATGCTCTAGCCTGAGCTCATGTCAACCGTGGAGGTCATCGGGGACGCCACGCGCGGCGGCGAATGGACGGTCGTGCGTCTTCTCGTCGACGGAGAACGGATCGTGACCGCCGACCCGCAGGGCCTCGATCGGTCGCTCGCCGGTTTGACACTGCTCGAGGCCGCCGCTGTGGGCGGTGAGCCGCTTGCGGTTGAAGCGCTTGCCACCGCGCTCGGCCAGGTTTTTCGCGCGAACCCGCGACCAGGGCGGGTGGCCGTCGCGATGAGCGGCGGGGTGGACAGCGCCGTCACGCTCCTCCGCGCGGCGCCGAACGCAGTCGGCGTCACGCTTCGTCTGTGGCAGGACCCGGCCGGCCCGTCCTCCGAGCGTGCCTGTTGCTCCTCGGAAGCGGTTGGCGCGGCGCGTGCCGCCTGCCATGCGCTGGGCGTGCCGCACGTCACGCTCGACCTGCGCGAGGAGTTCCGGGAGGCCGTTGTTGACCCGTTCGTCGCCGGCTACGCGGCCGGCGATACTCCGAATCCGTGCACGCGCTGCAACGGCGTGTTCCGGTTCGATGCCTTGCTTGCATTCGCTCGCCGTGCCGGAGCCGAGACGTTGTGGACAGGGCACTACGCGCGCGTCGTGGAGATGAACGGACGGCTCCTCGTCGCTCGGGCTGCCGACTCCGCGAAGGATCAGTCGTACATGCTGTCGACGCTCGACCCGAGCGTGCTCGGGCGCGTGCGGTTCCCACTGGGAGAGCAGTCCAAGGACGAGACGCGCGCCGAGGCGGCCAGCGCAGGCCTCGCCGCCGCTGCGCGCCCGGAGAGCCAGGAGGCCTGCTTCCTCGCGGGAGACGACTACCGGCGCTTTCTCGAGCGGCAGGGTCTGGCTCGGGCCGACGGCGAGATCGTCGACGAGCGAGGCGCGGTCGTAGGCCGGCACGATGGCTACTGGGCCTTCACCGCCGGTCAGCGCCGTGGTCTCCGCGTGGCGGGAGGCCGTCCGCTCTATGTCCTGCGCACCGACAGAGCGACCAACGCGGTTGTTGTCGGCGACCGCGAAGCGCTAGCTGTGAACAGCGTCGAGGCAGACGGCCGTCTCTATATCTCTATCGACTATGCCCAGGCGAAGCTGCGCTACCGGTCGGCGCCTGTGCCCGCGCAGGTCGTAGCCGCTAACGGCGGCTTCAGGCTCGAGCTCGAGGAACCTGTGCACGGAGTCGCGACCGGCCAGGTCGCTGCGCTCTACGATCGCGAGGCGGTGGTCGGCGCTGGTGTCATCACCCACGTCGAGTAGGCGGCAGCGTCAACTAGGATCCGCCGGATGAGTGTCCTGGCCTCCACCTCCGGCGACGTCCTCGACTACGCGCTGGCCGCGTTCTTCATCTTGAGCGGGCTCGGCCTCGCGTACATGCTCGCACGGCTCGGCGGCACCTTCGGCCGGCTCTCCTCGTTCATCCAGGGCACCGAGCGGGACCTCCTGCCGGTGATCGTCAAAGCAGGTGGCACCGTGGATCGCGTCAACGAGCAGATCGTAAAGCTCGACGTGGTGACCGACAGCGCGGTGTCGATGGCGGACAGCGCCGACACTGCTGTGCGGGCGGTCTCGACCGCGCTCACGACTCCGGTGAAAAAGGTCACCGGCCTCGCCGCGGCGGTCTCTCACGGGTTCTCCGCCTTTCGCGCGCGGCACGACGTCGGCGAGGCGGTCGCGGTCGCAAAGGAAGCGGCCGCGCGCCGAGAGAGCGAGCTGGACGACGAGCTCCGCGGAGCCGGTCGGAGCTCGACCGGCAGCACACCGCCTTAGGCTCTACGAGTGGGCCGCCGGCCCGCTCGTAGAATCCAGTGATGCGAACGACCCCTGAGCTGCGCGAGGCGTTCCTCGCGTTCTTCGAGGAGAAGGGTCACCTGCGGGTGCCGTCCGCCTCGCTGGTTCCGCGCGCGGACGATCACTCGACGCTCTTGACGACTGCGGGCATGCAGCCGCAGATGCCCTATTTCCTCGGTCGCGAGGACCCTCCCGCGCCGCTGACCGTGACCGTCCAGAAATGCTTCCGTACGCCAGACATCGACGAGGTCGGGCTCGACGGGTCGCACCTCACGTTCTTCGAGATGCTGGGCAACTTCTCGTTTGGCCAGTACTTCAAAGAGGGGGCGATCGAGCTCGCCACCGAGTTCATTCGAGAGCGCATGGGGCTCGATTGGAATCGCGTTTGGGCAACTGTCCACGCCGGCGATCCGCAGTTGAAGCTCGGCCCCGACGAGGTGACCATCGCGCTTTGGGAGAAGATTGGCATGCCCGCGGAGCGGATCGTCCCTCTCCCGACGTCCGAAAACTTCTGGTCGGTCGGCGGGCCGGGGCCGTGCGGACCGGACTCGGAGCTGTATTACGACTGGGGGGAGGAAACAGGCTGCGGTGAGCCGGACTGCGCCCCTGGGTGCACTCGCTGCGAGCGCTTCCTCGAGTTCTGGAATCTCGTCTTCATGGAGTTCGAGCAGCGGGTGGACGGAACGCTCACGCCTCTCCCCGCGCAAAACATCGACACCGGCCTGGGGCTCGAGCGCTCCGCGGCGATCCTCCAGAACGTCATGTCGGTCTATGAGACCGACGGCTACCGCGAGATCATGGACTGGATCGCCGCCGAGTCCGGAATCGCGTACGGCGACTCGCCTGAGGCGACGAAGGCGCATCGCATCCTCGCCGACCACGGACGCGGGATGACGTTCCTCGTCGGCGATGGCGTGACGCCTTCGAACGAGGGCCGCGGGTATGTCTTGCGGCGGATCATCCGCAGAGCGGTGCTGCAGGCGCGGCGCATCGGCCTGCACGACGTCTACCGGTTGCCAGCGGTCGTCGTCGGGCAGATGAGCGGCGCCTATCCGAAGCTTGCCGAACAACAGGCCGAGATCGAGCGCGTCGTCCGCGCGGAGGAGGAACGATTCGGAGAGACGCTCGAGCGCGGGATGCGCGTGTTCGACGATCTCGCGGACAGCGAGGCCGTATCGGGTGAGGAGGCGTTCACGCTCGCGGCGACCTACGGGTTCCCGCTCGAGCTCACCGTCGAGCTTGCGGGCGAGCGCGGGCAAGCGGTGGACGTGGACGGCTACACGGCCGAGATGGAACGGCATCGCGAGATCTCGCGTGCGACGGGTGGAACCGAGCTCCAGCGAGCGGCGGA
>JACDCN010000329.1 GCA_013817555.1 Actinomycetota bacterium | reverse complement strand
GTCTCGTACTGGGCGAGCGAGACCGCGGACACGATCTGAACCCCCAGCGCCTCCGTCGAGCCTCCGAAGTAGTCCCCCACGACAGCGCCGATCATCGCGAGTACGGACGCAATCTTCAAGGCAGAGAAGACGAAGGGGAGACTGTTCGGGATTCTGACGCGCCTGAAAACCGAAGGTTGCCCCGCGGCGTACGAGCGCATGAGCTCGAGCGACTCGGGCCTGACCGAGGTCAGTCCGCGCAGGGTGTTGACAAGGACCGGGAAGAAGCAGAGGACAGCCGCGATGACGATCTTCGACCACGGGCTCAAAATCCCGAACCACGCGTTCGTGATGGGCGCGAAGGCGACGATCGGAACCGCATTCGCCGCGATCAAGTAGGGCATGAGGGCCCTGCCAAGCGGGCGCCAGCGCGCAAGGGCCAGTGCGAAGAGGAATGCGAGCGAGCAACCGAGCGCGAAGCCGCCGAGCGCCTCCTGGAAGGTGATCCAGCCTGCGCGCACGAGCTCGTCCCGTGACTCCCAGAATGCCGTCACCACGTCCCAGAAGGGCGGCAGGAGGAAGCGCTCGATGCCGAGCGCGGGGAGGATCCACTGCCACGCGACGAGTCCCAAACCGAAGACGGCGACAGCCGGCGCCCACTTTCCGGCGCGCTGGCCGAGCGTGCGACCGCGTCGCGTGCTCGGCTGGTGGGCGATCGTCGTCATTCGAGCGCCTCGAGCTCCGCGACTATCTCGTCCGCCCCGCCCGCGTGCAAGGCCTCGCGCACCTCGGTCACCAGCTCGAAAAAGCGCGGTTCCTCACGCGTCTCGGCGGTACGCGGCTGCCGGAGATCGATGGGCACGATCGCCGTGATCCGGCCCGGGCGCGCAGACATGACGACGACGCGCGTGGACAGGAACACCGCCTCGGAAATCGAGTGGGTGACGAAGATGACGGTCGAGCCGGTCTCGGCCCAGATGCGGAGGAGCTCCAGGTTCAGGCGCTCGCGGGTCATCTCGTCGAGCGCGCCGAACGGCTCGTCCATCAACAGGAGGGCCGGCGAGAACGACAACGCGCGGGCGATAGAAACGCGCTGTTGCATCCCGCCCGAGAGCTGCCACGGATAGTGCTTCTCGAACCCCTCGAGCTCCACGAGCTCCACCATTTCTCGAACGCGATTCGCACGGCGCGCGCGGTCCCAGCCGCCGAGCTCGAGCGGCAAGGAGATGTTCTTCGAGACCGTCCGCCAGTCGTAGAGGACGGCGGCTTGGAAGACGATCCCGTAGTCGCGGTCGAGGCGCGCTCGATGCGCTGACTTGCCGTTGACGAGAATCTCTCCCGCCGTCGGCTCGACCAGGTCGCCGATGACGCGCAGGAGCGTCGACTTGCCGCAGCCCGAGGGGCCGATCAGCGAGATGAACTCGCCCCGACCAACCTCGAGATCGATCTCCTGAAGAGCGGTCACGCCGCCCTTGCCGAAGGTCTTCGTGACGCGCTCGGCCGAAACGACGAAGTCGCTCACACAAGTTCCTCCGGGCCGCGGCGAACGACGAGCTTCTCGACGAGAACAACGACAAGGAAGAAGCTGATGCCGAGAAGCGCAGCGATCAGGTTCGTCGCCCACAGGTTTTCGGGGTTCAGGACGTAGTACTGGTTGAAGTTGATGATCGCCCCGCCCAGGCCGTCTTGGATCGAGGACGGGAGCTCGCCGATGACCGCGCCCACGACGCTCGCCGTCGCGGCCACCTTGAACGCGGAGAAGAGGTACGGGAGCGCGGAGGGCACGCGAAGCTTCCAGAACACCGCCCAGCCGCTCGCGGCGTACGACTCCATAAGCTCGACGGCGGCCGGATCGGCGGAACTCAGCCCGCGTACCGTGTTCACGGTAACGGGAAAGAACGTCAGGTAGGCGGCGATCACGGACACGCGCATCCAGTCCTCCGGCGTCCAGCCCGAGATGGTTAGGCTGCCGAGGCCGACAACGACGATTGGCGCGACCGCGAGGATCGGGATCGTCTGCGACGCGACGACGTAGGGCATCAAGCCGCGCTGCAGGACCTGAAAGCGCGCAATGACGGCGCCCAGAAGGAAGCCGATCGTCGCGCCGATCGCGAAGCCCACCACGGCCTCCTTTGCCGTGAAGAGCGCGGAGTCGAGCAGCAGGTCGATGAGTAGCGGACCGCCAACCTGCGGTGACTCGAAGAGCGCGCCGACGATGTCGTGCAGATGCGGGAGTGTGGTCTCGTCGACGACGAAGGGTTTTGTCCAGCCGGTCTTTAACCAGAGCCAGCGGTATCCCTCCCAGAGTCCCCAGAGGACGAGCAGCACGAAGAGGAGCGTGGCGACGCGCGTCGTCAGCGCCGCCGCCTTGTCGAACGGACGTGGCCGAGCAGGAGTCATGGCGGC
>JACDCN010000328.1 GCA_013817555.1 Actinomycetota bacterium | reverse complement strand
GCCGTGCTCGTCGCGAGCGAGGACGCGCTCGACCAGTTCTTCGCCCGCGAGCCGGACGCGTTGTTGTCGCGCCGCGTCGAGGCTGCGATCATCGACCACTCCAACCCGCGCATCCTCGATCCGCACGTGCTGGCGGCCGCGTTCGAGGCGCCCATCGATGAGGGAGACACCGCGACTCTCGGCCAGGAGACCCTTCGCCGCGCAGCCGAGCTGCCCGAGCTCGAACGCACCTCCGCCGGCTTCGTCTGGAAGGGCCGCGACTACCCGGCGGCCCGCATCTCGTTGCGCTCGGGAGACGGGGAGGCGTTCACCGTCGTCGACGGCATGACCGGATCCCTTCTTGGCCTGGTCGAGCGGGAACGCGCCTACTCGACCGTTCACGAAGGCGCTGTCTACCTCCATCTCGGCGAGCAGTACCTCGTCGAGCAGCTCGACCACGACAACCGGGTCGCGGTTGTCGTCCCGGCGACCGTCGACTGGTACACGCAGGTGAAGAAGGAGACGGAGACGACGATCGAAGAGGCCGAGCGCGTCGAGCGGCGGCTCGGGGTCGACCTCCATTTCGGCCGCGTGTCCGTCTCCGAGCAGGTCGTCGGCTACGCGCGGAAAGCCGTGCGCGACGGCTCGACGATCGACGTCGTCCCCATGCTGATGCCCGAGACGACGTTCGAGACGGAGGCGATCTGGTTCTCCCCCGAGCCGGGTCTGCTCGAAGGGCTCGAGCAGATGCCCGCGCTGCTCGGCACGCTGCATGCGGCAGAGCACACGCTGATCGCGCTCCTCCCGCTGTGGGCAATGTGCGATCGCTGGGACATCGGTGGCCTCTCCACGAACATCCACTACCAGACCGAGCGTCCGACGATCTTCGTCTACGACGGCCACTCGGGAGGGATGGGCCTCACCGCGCGCGGCTTCGCGAGCTTCGAGGGCTGGGTCGAGGACACGACGCATCTGCTCCAGCGCTGCCCGTGCACGAGCGGCTGCCCGTCCTGTGTGCAGAGCCCGAAGTGCGGGAACTTGAACGAGATGCTGGACAAGGCGGGAGCGCGAGCGTTGCTCGAGCGAATGCTCAGCAGCAAGCAGAGGTCAGGCTGAAGCCGGACCTCGGTGTTGGGTTGTCGATTTCGGCCACCGCGGATCGTCTTCGTGATGGAATCCATGAAAAGGAGGAGCCCGTGCAGGTGATGGCATTGATCTACGGGGACGCGTCCCGTTGGGATGCGTTCTCCACTGAGGAACGCGAGGCCATGTACAAGCAGTACCGCGCGTTCGCGGACGACGCAGGCAAGGCCGGCGTCATGGCCGGCGGGGGCGAGCTCGCGTCCACGCGCGATGCGACGACCGTCCGCGTTCGCGACGGCGAGTCGCTCGTGACCGACGGCCCCTACGCAGAGGTGAAGGAAGCCCTCGGCGGCTATTTCATCTTCGAATGCGAGTCGATGGATCAGGCGGTCGAGTACGCCGCGCGCATCCCGGGTGCCGAGCACGGCGCCATCGAGGTGCGGCCGATCTACGTCGATCCGGCAGCAGAAGCAGCAGCGTCATGAAGTACGCGATGCTCGTCTACGGCGACGACTCTGCCTGGGTCGACCTCTCCGAGGACGAAAAGGCGGAGCTACGCGCGCAGGAGATGCCGCGCTGGATCACACTCTTCGACGAGTTGCAGAAGGCCGACCCGAACCTGGCCGGGTACGAGCTCGACGGGCGCGACACCGCAAAAGTCGTTCGTGTCCGAAACGGTGAGCGGATCGTCACCGACGGGCCGTTCGCCGAAACGAAGGAGGTCGTCGGCGGGGTCTTCGTCATCGACCTGCCAGACCTCGACGAAGCGATCCGTCTCGCCTCGCTGGTTCCGACGACCGAGCATGGCTCCCTGGAGATCCGGCCGCTCGTGGAGTGACGGTCGAGCAGGTCTTCCGCGAGGAATGGGGCCATGCGGTCGCAATCCTCACCCGCGTCCTCGGTGACCTCGAGCTCGCCGAGGACGCGGTGCAGGACGCGTTCGCAACGGCAATCGAGCGCTGGCCCAGAGACGGTGTCCCCCGCAAGCCGGGCGCCTGGATCGTCACGACCGCACGCAACCGGGCGATCGACCGCATCAGGCGAGATCGCGTTTTCCGGCAGAAGGCCGAGCTCCTTGCGCGCCTGGAGGACCTTCCCGCCGACGAGGACGGCGTGAGCGCGATTCCTGACGACCGACTTGCGCTCGTCTTCACCTGCTGCCACCCGGCCCTGGCAGCCGAGAGCCGGGTCGCACTCACGTTGCGCGAGGTCGGGGGACTCACAACGGGCGAGATCGCGCGCGCATTCCTCGTCACCGAGCCGGCGATGGCGCAGCGGCTCGTTCGCGCGAAACGGAAGATTCGCACTGCAGGGATCCCGTTTCGCGTCCCGC